>DATFAJ010000030.1:0-6758 GCA_035254745.1 Candidatus Methylomirabilota bacterium
GATGATCTCCTCCGCCACCCGCCCGCCGAGCAGGACCGCGATCCGGTCCTCGAGCTCGCTGCGGGTGAGGAGGTAGCGGTCCTCCAGCGGGAGCTGGTAGGTGGCGCCCAGGGCGGCGACGCCGCGCGGGATGATGGTGACCTTGTGCACCGGGTCCGCGTTGGGCAGCGAGGAGGCCACCAGGGCGTGGCCGATCTCGTGATGCGCGACGATGTCGCGCTCTTTTTCGGAGAGCACGCGGCTCTTCCGCTCGAGGCCGCCCACCACCCGGTCCACCGCCTCCTCGAGGTCGGCCATGTCGACCGCGTCCTTGCCCTTGCGCGCGGCGAGCAGCGCGGCCTCGTTGATGATGTTGGCCAGGTCCGCGCCGGCCATGCCCGGGGTGCGGGCCGCGAGCACGTGCAGATCCACGCTCGCGGCGAGCTTCACGTTGCGGGCGTGCACGTGCAGGATCGCCTCGCGGCCCTTCACGTCGGGCTTGTCCACCACCACCTGGCGGTCGAAGCGGCCGGCCCGGAGCAGGGCCGCGTCCAGCACCTCGGGCCGGTTGGTCGCGGCCATGATGATGACACCCTTGGACGAGTCGAAGCCGTCCATCTCGGCGAGGAGCTGGTTGAGCGTCTGCTCCCGCTCGTCGTGGCCCGACAGGAAGCCGGTGTTGCCGGCCCGCGTCTTGCCAATGGCGTCCAGCTCGTCGATGAACACGATGCAGGGCGCCTTCTCCTTGGCCTGCTCGAAGAGATCGCGCACCCGGGAAGCGCCCACGCCCACGAACATCTCCACGAACTCGGAGCCGGACAGGAAGAAGAACGGCACGTCGGCCTCCCCGGCCACCGCCCGGGCCAGGAGGGTCTTGCCGGTGCCCGGCGGCCCTACCAGCAGCACGCCCTTCGGGATGCGGCCGCCGAGGCGCTGGTACTTCTTGGGATTCTTCAGGAAATCGACCACTTCCATCAGCTCGGCCTTGGCCTCCTCCACGCCGGCCACGTCCGCGAAGGTGGTCTTGAGCTCCTTGCGGTCGTAGATCTTGGCCTTGGAGCGGCCGAAGGACAGGGCCTGGGTGGGCCCGCCGCCCATCCGGCGCATCAGGAAGAGCCAGAGGCCGGCCATCAGGATCAGCGGTACGAGCCAGGAGATCAGGTCGCGCCAGAAGGTCGACTCGATGCGGCCCGAGAACTCGACCTTGGCGGCCTGCAGCTCCCGGACGATGTCGTAGTCGTCGGTGGCCGGGATGCGGGCGGTGGTGAACACGGTCGGGCCCTGCTCGGCCCCCAGCAGCTGGCGCAGCTTGTCCCCCGGGCCCGCGGGGGGCGTGGGCAGGGCGCCGGGCTTGAGGACCCCCTGGATCTCCCGCTCGCCCAGGGAGACCTTCAGCACCTTGCCCTCGTGGACCAGGGTCAGGAACTCGCTCATCGGGATGTCGACGGTCCGGGGGGCGCGGAGCCAGCTCTGGACGCCGAAGACCACCATCAGGGCGATGAAGAGATAGACGAGTGAAAACTGGGTCTTCTGGCGATTGGGCAATTTCATCGTGGGGGCTCGGATTCGATGCTAGCGGAACCCCCGGGGGGTGTCAAACTGCCGGTCCGTGAAGGCAAACCGGCGGCGCCGGCCGGCCGATCGCGACGGATGGGCGGGTCGGGCTCAGGCCGACCCGGCTACTGGCACTGGGCCCCCTTGGGGGGCTCGTAGTTGGCGACCTTGTAAGTCGAGTTGAAGGAGTCGTCCCAGACCTGGAGCGGTACCCGCCCCACCAGGCTCTCCCCGTCGTACAGATTGAACTTGGCCCGGGAGATGAACTCCTCGGCCCCCACGCGCTTGGCCAGGAAGTCGGCCGCGGTGGCCTTGTCGATGAACAGGGCGAACGTCTCGTTGACCGACTGCTGGCCGGGGCGGCTCGTGCCCGGCTTGAGCCACGAGAGGACCACCGAGAGCCCGGCCACGTCGGCGTCGTCGACCACGTCCGAGAGCGCGGCCATGCGCCGCAGCATGTCGACGCCGTAGCGGGAGAACATCGCGGAGGCGCGCCGCTCCTGGGGCAGGGCCGCGAAGACCGGGTCCTCGCGTTGATCGACCCAGATCCACGTCGAGAGATAGCGATCGTCGCCCGGGCTGTCCTTGTATCGGGGGAAGCCGATCCGGCCCGGGTACACGGCGAGCCAGGGCATGCAGTTGTAGATCTGCTCGGAGAACTCGATCAGGCGCAGGCGGTGGACGTTGGCGAGGTTCTTGGCCTTGGCCGTCGTGTACTTCTCGACGGGCATCAGCGCGTCCGCCGGGGCCGCGGAGGCCTGGGCCACGAAGCAAACCCCGAGGAGCAGCAGGACGGCGGTGAAGCCGCGCCGCACGGTGCGGTCGTAACGGGACATGGCCGATCCTAGTTCTGGAAGATCTGCTCCGGGCTCACCGTGATGGCCTTGCCCCACCAGTTCTCCGAGCGAGCCGCGTCCACGTCGGTGCGCGCCACCCGCGGGTTCGAGCCGTCCTTGTTGTTCCGCAGCGAGAACATCCCGTGCGTGCCCGACGCGAAATGGGTGGTGTGGCCCCGCCACTCCGACCACTCCTCCGACGTGGCGCACGCCGAGGTCAGCAGCACGATGCCTCCGAGAAACGAAGCCAGCGATAGCCATGCGCGCATGGGAACTTGCCTCCTTGGGGGCACTGCAATCCTGCGCTCCAGTTGTACGAGCCGTAATGATACGGAGGGCTCCGGGAGAGGTCAACTTTCATTTGCCACCATGGGGCCGGTCAGGCATGCTCCCACCAGGAGGCAGCGCCACCGATGAGCCAGTATCTGACGCTCCACGAGGAGCCGGGGCAGCTGCGTCGGCCCGTCATCATCCTGGCGTTTTCGGGCTGGAACGATGCGGCCGAGTCGGCCACCACCGCCGCGCGCTACCTGGGCCAGCTCTGGTCGTCCCGTCCGCTGGCCAGCATCGACCCGGAAGACTTTTACCACTTCGGTCTCTCCCGCCCGGAGGTCCGCTTCAAGCCCGGCTCGCGCACCGAGCGCGAGGTGGTCTGGCCCGCCACCGAGTTCTCGCTGGCCCAGCCGGCCGACCTCGAGCGGGACATCGTGGTCGGGGTCGCGATCGAGCCGCACCTGAAGTGGCGGACCTACTGCGCCGCGATCCTCGACCTGGCCCGGCGCTCCCGGGCCTCGCTCGTCCTCACGCTGGGCGCGCTGCTCGCCGAGGTGGCCCACACGCGGCCGGTCAAGCTCTCCGGCAGCTCGTACGATCCGGAGCTGTCCGCGCGACTGGGGCTGCGGCCGTCGCGCTACGAGGGGCCCACCGGCATCGTGGGCGTGCTCAACACCCTCTGTCGCGAGGCGAACGTGCCGACGGCCAGCCTGTGGGCGAACGTGCCGCACTACGTGTCCGGCATCGAGAACCCGCGCGCCGCGCTGGCCCTCGTCCGACGGGTGCTGAGCCTGCTGAACACCGAGGCGGACCTCACCGACCTGCGCGAGGCGGCCGAGCAGTTCGATCAGAACCTGACCTCGATCGTGGCCCAGAACGCGAAGATCTCCGAGTACGTGCGCAAGCTCGAGCGCAAGAGCCCCGACGAGGAGGACGAGCCGGTCGAGGCGGTCGAGGAGGCGGAGACCGCGGAGGCGGCGGAGGCCCGTCCCGCCGGGGACGAGCTGCCGCCCTCCGCCGATCTGGTCGCCGAGATCGAGCAGTTCCTTCGCCAGCAGCGTCCCGAGAGCCCCTGAGGCGGCCCCCGCCCGTGGGCGGGAGTGCGAGGTTTCCCGGGGCGCGAGCGTAAGATCTTCCCGATGCGTCGCCGAGCCCTCCTGCTCATCGCGCTCGCCGGCGTCCTGCCGGCGGCGCCGGCCATCGCCGCGACCCCAGCGGCGCCCGGGCTGCGCGTCCGGGTCGTCCCGGCGACCGCCCGGCAGGGGGACACGGTCCTGGTCTTCGTGGCCGGGACCCGTGGCGCGCGCGACGTGGAGGGCAGCCTGGGCGGCCAGCACCTGGCCTTCTTCCCCTACGGGGCGGAGTACGCCGCCCTGGCCGGTGTGGACCTCGAGGCCAGGCCCGGCAAGGTGCCGTGGCGCATCGGCCTGGTGGACGGTGCGGGCACGCCGCGGAAGGCGGCGGGAACCCTGACCATCAAGTCGGGAGGCTTCCCGGTCCAGCGGCTCACGCTGCCCGAGAAGATGGTGAACCTCGACCCCGAGTCCGAGCGGCGCGCCGCCAACGAGGCGGTCCGCCTGCGCGCGCTCTACGACACCGTCACTCCGGAGCGGCTCTGGCGCGGCCCGTTCACGCGGCCGGTCGCGGGCCACAAGCCCGGCGAGGGCTTCGGCTCCCGGCGCATCATCAACGGGCAGCCGCGCATGCCGCACTCCGGCGCCGACTTCTCGGCGGATCGCGGCACCCCGGTGGTGGCGTCGAACCGCGGCCGGGTGGCGCTGCTCGGCGAGTTCTTCTTCGCCGGGCGCCTCGTCGCGCTCGACCACGGGCTCGGGCTCTACACGCTCTACTTCCACCTGGACGGCGTGTCGGTCGCCGAGGGCCAGATGGTGGAGCGCGGTCAGACCGTCGGCACCGTCGGCACCACCGGGCGCTCCACCGGGCCCCACCTGCACTTCGCGGCCCAGCTCGGCCGGGCCCGCGTCAACCCGCCCGAGCTCTTCGCGCTCCCCGTCCGCGACTGATCGCGGGCGCGCGCTAGGCGCCCGGTTGCAGGCTCGCGCTCAGGACGGTCACCCCGCGTCCGCCCACCCGCACCCGGCTGGGCCGCCCGTCCTGCACCGTGAGATCGAGCTGCAGGCGACCGGGTCGGCCGAGCCCGTCGCCCTGCTCGGCGGTGAAGACGGCGCGGCCGCCCTCCGCGGTCGCGAGGCCCGCGCCGAACAGCCAGACCACGAGCGTGGAGTGCGCCGATCCGGTGACGATGTCCTCGGGCAGCCCGAAGTGGGGCGCGAAGAAGCGGCTGTGGCTCAGGGAGCCGGGCTCCACCGTCTCGCGCGAGACGCAGAGCACCCCGCGGGCGCGCTGGGTGGTGCGCACCGCCGCGAGCCGCCCCATGTCCGGCTCGAGCGCCCGCAGCGTGGCCAGGTCGACCACCGGCAGGAGCAGGTCGTCGTCCGGCGTCACCACCGGCCGCGCCCAGCCCGCGACGCCGGTGCGCGCGAGGCCGAGCGCGTCGAGCACCTCGACCACGTCGTGGCCGAGCGGCCGGTACGCGGGCAGTGGCGGCTCGAGCCACATGAGGCAGCCGTCGGCGTCGCGCTCCAGGTCTACCCGGAGGAGACCGGCGAGGGTGTCGAAGACGACGCGCGTGCCCGGCAGGCGGCCCGCCTCGATCAGGGCGTGGGTGCCCCCGAGGGCGGTGTGGCCGGAGAAGCCGACCTCGCGGCGCGGCGTGAACATCCGCAGCCGCCAGTCCGCGTCCGCGCGGGTCGGGGCGGACACGAACGCGGTCCCGGGGGCGCGGAGCTCGGCCGCGATCCGCTCCATCGCGGCCTGGTCGAGGCCGTCGGCGTCGAGCACCGCGACGGCCGGGTTCCCCGCGAAGGGCCGCGTCGTGAAGATGTCCGCCTGGATGATCGGGAAGGGCGCGGTCACGGCCGGATGCGCTCGCGCAGGCGCCGGGCCTGGCGGCCGAGGGCGCGCGTGGACCACACCGTGCCGAGCGAGTGGGCCATGAGCCCGTACACGCGCACGCGGGGCACCTTGAGGGTGATCGCGGGATCGAGCCAGTTGGGCGAGGCGGCGAGCAGGTCGAGGGTGCGCAGGCCGATCAGGAGGGGCCAGGCGCAGGCCAGGCGCATCCGCGCCTCGCGCCGGGGGATCGCGAAGGTGTACCGCCAGCCGGCCTCGTAGTGATCGAGCGCGGTGTGCAGCCACTCCATCAGCAGGGGGCGCGCCGCGGGTGCCCGCCCCGGATCGAGCAGGTCGCGGGGCTCGAGCCCCAGGCGGGCCAGGTCCTGCCGCGGGAGGTAGCAGCGACCCTGGCGCAGGTCGCGCGGGAGGTCGCGGAGCACGTTGGTGAGCTGGAGCCCCTTGCCGAGGCGCACGCCGAGCGCGCGCATGCGCGGGAGGTCCCAGTGACGCAGCCGTGGGCGGTGGGCCACGTGCACCTCGGTCCAGAACTCGCCCACGCAGCCGGCCACCAGGTAGGTGTAGCGGTCGAGATCCTCGCGCGTCTCGAGGGCGGCGAGCTTGCCCTCGTCCTCGCCGGGGAATACGCGCAGGTCCTGGATCTGGCCCTCGATGATGGTCTCGAGCACCGCGCGAACCCGTGCGCGATCCGCCGCGGGCAGGGACCGCAGCGCGGCCAGGCACTCGGGGAGGCGCTCGAGCAGGGCACGCTCGGCCGGGAGGGCCTGGGGCGCGGAGGTCGCCCGCACCACCCCGGAGATGTGGCCCGCGTCGCCCTCGCGGAGCGCCGCGCGCACGGTCTCGAGATGCCCGATCCGCGAGGCCCGGTCGATCAGCCGGGTGTCCGCGATGGTGTCGGACGCCCGCGCGAGGAGATAGGCGAGCCCGATGGTGGGCCGGACCGCCGGGGGAAGGACCGCGAGCGAGAGGTAGAACGACCGGCTGACCCGCCTGAGGAGCGCGGTGGTGAGATCCGCGCCGGCCACGGTCCCTAGTCGAGATCCAGCGGATTGAGGGGACGGCCCGGCATGTCCTTGGCCTTCTTCACCCCCTCCTGGAACATCTTGTCCAGCACCTGCGGCTTCTTCTCCTGGGCCTTGAGCTCTTCCTTGAAGCGCTCCGCGCGCCGGGCCGCCGCGCCCT
>DATFAJ010000031.1:0-3527 GCA_035254745.1 Candidatus Methylomirabilota bacterium
GCCGGTCCGACGGCGTCGACCTGCGGGCCCGCATGTTCGCGCCGCTCGGTGGCATCATGGAGGACCCGGCCACCGGCAGCGCCAACGGCGCGCTCATCGCGCTGCTGACGCATCTCGAGCCCGGGCCCGACGCGCGCCTCGCCCTCGAGGTGCGGCAGGGCGTGGAGATGGGCCGGCCGAGCCTCCTCTCGGTCAGCGCCGAGAAGCGCGCCGGCGCGGTCACGCGCGTGCGAGTCGGCGGGCGCTGCGCGCCGGTGATGGAGGGAACGCTCGAGGCCTAGCCGCGTCGCTAGCGCCCGGCCTTGAACGCCCCTTCCTGATCGAGCTGCATCAGGGCCTGGGCCCCGGTGCTGAATGCCGGGCCACCCCCCGGCACTGCGGCGGACTGGATCGCCTCGAGCAGCTCGCGCTTGGTCGCGCCGTGGTCGATGGCGCGGCGCATGTGGGCGATCACGCCATCCCGGCGGCCGCGGAAGGCGAGGATCCCGATGATCACCATCTCGCGGTACTTCACCGAGAGCTCCTTGCCCTCGCCGATCGACAGCTCGCTGAGCGGCTGCCTCGCCCGCACGTACTCCGGATCCTCGCGGGCCACCCACTCCCAGAAGGGGTAGCCGTAGGGGTTCTTGGCCTGACCCGCCGCCTTGCCGCCCGCCGGCTTCGTCGCTTTCCGCGCGCGCATCGTGGTCTCCTCGATCAGGCCGCGAGCCCGAGCGTGCGCCCGGTCTCGGTGGCGAAGCGCTCGAGCCCGGAGGCGTCCAGCGTGGGCTGCGGGCGAAGGATCAGCCGGTGGACGCCGGCCGCCGCGTAGGCCTCGATCGTCGCCCGGTCGGGCACGTCGTAGCCGGGGGGCGTGATGCTGATCTCGAGCGGGCCCAGCTCCGGCGGGCGCTTGACCTGTGACGCCGCCTGCTGGAGCGCACCCACGCGCTTGCGGGCCTCCGCCACGTCGAGGCCGAAGCCGTACCAGCCGTGGCCCTGCGCCACCGCGCGGCGGTAGGCCGGCGGGGTGCCGCCGCCCACCACGACCGGGATCGGCGCCTGCACCGGTCGGGGCATGGCCTGCACGCCCTCGAAGGACACGTAGGGCCCGTGGTGCGCCGGCTTCGGCTGCGTCCACACCGCGCGCATCGAGGCCAGGTAGTCGTCGGAGATGCGCCCCCGCTCCTTGAACGGCGCCCCCACCGAGCGCATCTCCGGCTCGCACCAGCCGACCCCCAGCCCGAAGATGAGCCGGCCGTTCGAGAGCACGTCGAGCGAGGCGAGCTGCTTGGCCAGGACCAGGGCCTGGCGCTGGGGCAGGATGATGACCCCGGTGCCGAGCCGGATGCTCCGGGTGTGGGCGGCCAGGAAGGTCAGCGCCACCACCGGGTCGAGCAGCCGCATGTCGGGCGCCATCGGGCGGCCGGGCACCGGCGGATCCGGCAGCACCACGTGGTCGGCCACCCAGAGTGACTCGAAGCCCGCGGCCTCGGCGGCGCGGCCGAGGCGCGCCGCCGCGTCGGGATAGGCGCAGGTGTTGAGGTTGACGCCGTGCAGGCCGTACTTCATCGGGGTCCCGGCGCCTTCATGCCGGCCAGACGCTCGATGATCGTGAAGACCACGCTCGTGTCCTGCTCGCCGAGCCCGGCGGCCAGCGCGGCCTGCTGGTAGTGCTGGGCCAGGGCCGAGAAGGTCACCGGCACGTGCAGCTCCTTGGCGATGGTGTGGAACGTCTCGAGGTCCTTGTTCATGAGCGCCACCTTGAAGCCCGGCTCGAAGTCGCGCGGAATCAGGGCCCGCGGGATGCGCTCGATCGCCTTGCTGCCGCCGCTGCTCGCCTTGACCACCTCGTAGATGGTCATCGGGTCGAGGCCCGCCTTCACGCCCAGGATGAAGCCCTCCATCATCGCGGCGCTGTTCACGCAGGCCATCATGTTGTTGATGGCCTTCACGGTGTTGCCCGCCCCGGCCGGCCCCACGTGGAAGATGTTCGGCCCCATGGCGCGCAGGACCGGCTCGGCGCGCGAGAGCGCCGCCTTGTCGCCTCCGACCATGATGGCCAGGGTGCCCGCGCGCGCCCCGGTGACGCCCCCGCTCACCGGTGCCTCCAGGAAGTGCACGCCCCGCGCCCGGGCCCGGGGCTCGATCTTCCGGGGCGTCGAGGGCAGCACGCTCGACAGGTCGATCAGGATGGTGCCGGGCTTGGCCCGGTCGACCAGCCCGCCCGCGTCGAGGTAGATGGCCTCCACGTCGGGGGAGGCGGGCAGCGAGGTCAGGAGGACCTCGGAGGCGTCCACCACCGCGTGCGCCGAGTCGGCCCGCCGGGCGCCGCCTTCCACCAGGTTCGCCATCGCCTTGGGGTTCATGTCGAAGACCGTCATCGGGAACCCGGCCTTCAGCACGTTGGCCGCCATTGGATTGCCCATGTTGCCGACACCGATGAACCCGACCGAGAGAGCCATGCGCGCCTCCTTGGGCGACCTGCGGGATGACGGGGGTCGAATCGAACGCGCCGAGCATAAACCTCCGCGACGAGCGGAGCAACGTGCGGTAGACTCCGCCCTAGTGCTACGCGCGTTCGCGCTCGATCCGATCGGGACCGTCTCCATCGAGGAGATGTCGTCGGTGGGGCTTCTGAAGCTGTCGACGCGGACGTACTGGCGCCGCGTCTGGCCCGCGGGGGTCGGCCTGGCCTCCTACATCGTGGAGCGCTTCGGCGCCGAGGGCCTGCGGGATCGCGACGTCCTCGACCTCGGCTGCGGGGTCGGCCTGGTCGGCATCGTCTGCGGCCGCCTGGGGGCGCGCGTGACCTTCCTCGACCGCGAGGCGGGTGCCCTCGCCGCGGTCCGCCGGAACTGCCGCCGCAACGGCCTCGCCCCGGCCCGCACCATCGGCGGCGACTGGAACCACGGCGGCCACCGGGTCGAGCCGGACGCCTACGACCTGGTCGTGGGCGGGGACGTGGTCTACGACGATCTGGAGTGGCCCGCGATCGGCACCGCGCTGATGCGCACCCTGCGCGCGGGCGGCATCGCGCTGCTGGCCGACCCGGGCTGGGTGGCCCGGCGGAAGCTGCGGGGCGCGTTCCGGCGGAGCGGCTTCACGGTCACGCGGAGCCGGCGGCGGGTGAGCTGGCCGCCCTGGCGAGCCACCCACCGGCGCATCAAGGACATCGACATCTACGAGCTGGGGCGGAGCGAGACCCCTCGCCCGACCCTCCCCCTCGAGGGGCGAGGGCAGGGCGAGGAGCTCACTTCTCGGGCGCGTCCAGTCTCGTGAGGCGGCCGACGCGGAGGTCACCGACCTCGAGGTCGGCGATCTTCAGCGAGCGGATCTCGCCGCGACCCAGCTTCAGGCTCCGCACGACGAGCCGCCCGATCGCGACCGCGCCGATCGCGAAGGCACCGAGGGCCAGCGCGCCGAAGGCGAGCGCCCCCACCCGGCCCGCGCCGACCAGCCCGTCCCGCACGACGATCCGCGCGACGTGACCGTGCGAGGCGTCGAGGGCCTCGACCCGACTGTCCACCACCGGCTCGAAATCCGAC
>DATFAJ010000032.1:0-3075 GCA_035254745.1 Candidatus Methylomirabilota bacterium
AAGGCTAGCGAATCATTGGCGAGCTGAGTTGCAGTGCCCTTGATCCACTCGGTGGCCGCCGCCGTCCATTGCGCGATCAGGTTGTGGGCCGTTCACTCGGAAGCCAGAAGTTCGCGAGAAGTCCTGGAACCTGCTGGAAGATCAATGGTGACCCCGGCGGGATTCGAACCCGCGATCTCGACCTTGAAAGGGTCGCGTCCTTGGCCAGGCTAGACGACGGGGTCCCTGGACCGCTGCGCGGCGAAGCGGACAGCGGCATGATAGCAGGGGCCCGGTAGCGCGACAACCCGGCGGCGATCCACCAAGGGTCAATCTTCCCGAGCGTCGAAACCCACCGTCACGGACAGCCCACGCCCACCCGGACCGTCGCCGAAGCTCACGCGCGCTTCGTGCATCTCGGCGATCCGGAGGACGATCGAGAGCCCAAGTCCACTCCCTTCGGCACGCGTTCCGGGAAGCCGGTGGAAGCGCCGTCCGAGCCCCGGGCGGTCGGCGGGCGCGATGCCCGGCCCCTGGTCGGTCACGACCAGGCGGGCGGCACCGTCCCGCTCCACGCGCACCTGGACGGTCCCCCCCGGTGGACTGTAGCGCACCGCATTGTCGGCGAGGTTGCGGATCAGGATGGCCAGCAGGTCTCGATCCCCGGCCACCGTCACCGCCGGCCCCTCGGCCAGCTCGAGCTCGACCCGTCTCCCCAGGGCCACCGGCGCCAGCTCGGCCAGGACGCTTCGCGCGGCCTCCCGCAAGTCGCACGACTGGCGGCTCCGATCGCCCTGCTCCGGATCGAGCCGCGCGAGCGTCAGCAGCTGCTCGACGGCGCGCGCAGCCCGGTCGCAGCCGGCGATGATCTTGTCGAGCGCCCCGCGGCGCTCCTCCTCCGTGGTCGCCGCGTGCGCCACCTCGGCCTGGACCCGCACCGCGGCGATCGGCGTGCGGAGCTCGTGAGCGGCGTCCGCGGTGAAGCGCCGCTCTCCCTCGATGGAGGTCCGCACGCGCTCGAGCAGACGGTTGAGGCTCAGTACGAGGGGGGCCACCTCGACCGGCGGATTCGCGACCTCGATCGCCGTCAGGTTGCCCGGATCTCGCCGCGCGACCTGAGCCCCCAGGCTCGCCAGCGGTCGCGTCCCCCATCGAACGCCGAGCCAGACGAGGAGCCCGAGTAGCGGCAGCGCGACGAGCATCGGGGTCAGGAGGTTGAGGCCGATGGCCGCGGCGATGCGATCGCGGGCCGCGCGCTCCTCACCGACCTGGATGAGGAAGCGGCGCTTGGGCGCCCAGGTGCTGAAGACGCGCCAGTGGCGGCCGGCGATCTCGACATCGCTGAACCCGTCGAGCTGCCCGGACAGGCGGCTGTTCGGCGCCCCGGCCGAATGCAGCAGCAGTACGCGACCGTGCTCCCAGACCTGGAACGCGACCCGGTGCTCGTACCGGTACAGTCCGGGGGCATGCTCCTCCTCGCGCTCCTCCATCTCGTGGCCGGCCTGGGCCACGAGCAGCGAGGCGGTCTGCGCGAGATGCGCGTCGAGGAGGTCATCGGTCTCACGCCGGGCGTCCCGGTAACTCACGATCGCGGTGGCCAGCCAGATCGCGGCGACGGCGCCGAGCACGCCCACGAGCAGCCGCCGCTTCATGGAGGCCGGACGCGGCGGCCGGTCAGCCATCCTGCTCCTGCGGGATCATGTAGCCGACCCCCCGGATCGTCCGGATCACTCCGGGCGCCAGCTTGCGCCGCAGGTGGTGGACGTGCACCTCTATCGCATTGCTCTCGATCTCGTGGCCCCACGAATAGAGGCGCTCCTCCAGCTGCTCGCGCGACAGGACGCGCCCGCTCCGCATCAGCTCGTGCAGGAGCGCGAACTCGCGGGCAGACAGCTCCACCGGCTGCCCCCGGAACACGACCCGGTGCGCGGCCGCATCGAGCTCGAGCTCGCCCCGGCGGAGGGCGGGGGCCGCCTCCCCGCTGGCCCGCCGGATCAGCGCGCGCAGCCGCGCGGCCAGCTCCGCGAGGTCGACCGGCTTGACCACGTAGTCGTCCGCACCCCCGTCGAGCCCCTTGACGCGGTCGCCCACCGCGTCGCGCGCGGTCAGGATGAGCACCGGCACCTTGTTGCCGCGAGCGCGCAGGCGCCGCAGGACCTCGAAGCCGCTCAGGTCGGGCAGTCCGAGATCGAGCACCACCGCGGCGACGGGCTCCGCGTCGAGGGCATGCACGGCGTCGGAGCCGGTTCGCACCCAGTCCACTGCGAACCCCGCCTGCCCGAGCCCGGCCCGCAGGCCGTCGCCAAGGAGGGCATCGTCCTCGACCAGGAGCACGCGCATCGGTCCTCAATCCTCGTGGGCCGCGACCCCGCCCTGATCGGCGCGGGCGGCCGACCGCTCGGCCCCGCCGACGCCGACACCCGGAATCGAGACGATCCCGACCCACAACGCCAGGACGAGGGCGGCGAGGCCGGCGGCCACCACCCACCGCGAGTGGCGGATGGCCTCGCTGGGCCCGCCCTGCTTCCGGCCCGTGATCATCGCCGCGATCAGGTTCTCCCGGTGGAGCGCACTGCTGAGCAGCACGCCGAGGACGTGCACCACGACCACGCCGAGCAGCGCCCAGGCGAGCGCGCCGTGCAGATCCTCGACCCATTCTCCGCCCGCGTCGGCATACGCAGCATAGCCGGTGATCCCGACCAGGATCCCCAGTGCGAGCATCGCCCAGATGGCCCAGCTTCCCCCGGGCGTATGGCCCACGTAGCGGGTGGACCTCAGTGTGGCCAGGGAAGACAGGTAACGCAAGAGCGCCCCGGGACCGAAGGCGAACGACCCGAAGCGCGCATAGCGGGTGCCGACCAGGCCCCAGGCCAGTCGGAAGGCGATCAGCACGAGCATGGTCGCGCCGAACAGCACGTGGAGATCCCGGTGACGTTCCGAGTCCCCCGTGGCGAGGCCCCCGACGAACGAGATGACCAGGAGCCAGTGGAACAGCCGGGTCGGAACATCCCAGACGAGGATCCGTCGCGGCGACATGGGCCCTTCTCCCTTCATCGCGGAAGCCTGACCGTGTGCTCGTCGAAGTCCCCGCGCTCG
>DATFAJ010000033.1:0-4118 GCA_035254745.1 Candidatus Methylomirabilota bacterium
CGGCGGACGTGGATCAGTACCTCTCCCGCCGCTTTCCCGGGCACGGGTTGCCGCCCGAGCTGGCGCACGTGCTCCACCGGAACACGGATGGCAATCCCCTGTTCCTGGTGAACACGATCGACGACCTGATCGGCCAGGGCCAGCTTCATCCGGACGACGGGCAGTGGCGGCTGTCGGGGCCGGCGGCGGACATCGCGTCGCGGGCGCCCGAGACGCTCTGGCAGCTGGTCGAGAAGCAGGTGGACCGCCTGACCCCGGAGGAGCAGGCGGTCCTGGTGACGGCCAGCGCGGTGGGCGTGGAGTTCTCCGCCGCGGTCGCGGTCCCGGTGGGGATCGATCCGCAGCGAGCCGAGCTCCGGTGCGAGACGCTGGCGCGGCACGGCCGGCTCATCCGACGGGTCGGGATCGCGGAGTGGCCGGACGGGACGGTGGCCGGGCGGTACGCATTCATCCACGCCCTGTACCAGCAGGTGCTCTATGGTCGCATCCCGGTCGGGGAGCGGGCCGGCCGGCACCGGTGGATCGCGGAGCGTCTCGAGCGCGGCTACGGTGAGCGCGCCGGCGAGATTGCGGGCGAGCTCGCCGTCCACTTCGAGCACGCCCGGGCCTCCGAGCGGGCCGCGCGATACCGGAGACGAGCCGGCGAGCATGCACTGCGCCAGCACGCCTACCGTGAGGCCGCCGATCACGCGACGCGCGGGCTCGATTCACTCGGGGTCCTGGCCGACTCGCGCGAGCGCACCCAGCAGGAGCTGGCGCTGCAGGTCACGCTGGGATCCGCGCTGACCGCCACCCAGGGCTATGCGGCGCCCGAGGTGGCCCGCACGTATGCGCGGGCATGGGAGCTCTGTGCCCAGCTGGGAGACCCGCCACAGCTGTTGCCGGTCCTGCTGGGCGTCGGGCGCTTCTACGTCGTGCGCGGCGAGTTCCAGACCGCGCGAGACGTGGGCGCCCACCTCCTGACGTTCGCGGAGGCGGCGCAGGATCCGGTCATGCGGCTGGCCGCGCACAACGCGCTGGGCGTGGCATCCCTCTACGCCGGTGACCTGGACGCCGCCCTCCAGCAGCTCGAGCGCGGGCTGGCGCTCTCTCACGCGAGCCATCCGGGGCCGGTGCGGTCGCACCCGTTTCGTCTCGTTCCCCCCGGCGTGACCTGCGCGATCCACGCCGCCTGGACCCGGTGGCTGCTCGGGTACCCCGACCAGGCGGCCGCGCGCGCCCGTGAAGCCCTCGCCCTGGCGCGCTCGCTCGATCATCCGTTCGGCCTGTCGTATGCCTGTCACCTCGCGGCCGGGCTGCATCAGTGGCGACGGGAACACGAGGCGGTGCGGGAGCTCGAAGACGAGGCCCTCGCTCACGACACGGAGCATGGCTTCGGGCTCCTCCTCGCGGTCGGGCTGATCCAGCGCGGCTGGCTACTCGCCGAAGGAGGGCAGACGGAGGCAGGCCTCGCTCAGATGCAGGAGGGACTGGCGAAGCACCGAGAGATCGGCGCCGTGGTCCTGGTTCCGGCCACCCTGGCCCTGGTGGCGGAGACGCACCAGAAGCTGGGACACCCGGCGGAGGGGCTGGCCGCGGTGGTGGAGGGGCTGACCGTGGCGCGGCGATCGGAGCAGCACTACTGGGAGGCGGAGCTGCACCGGCTGAGCGGGGAGCTGGCCCTTCAGGCCGACCCGGCGGCCACGGGAGCCGCCGAATCGCACTTCCTCCACGCCATCGAGATCGCGCGCCGGCAGCAGGCCCGGTCGCTGGAGCTGCGCGCGGCGGCGAGCCTGGGCCGCCTCTGGGCCAACACGAAGAACGTGACGGAGGCGGTCACCCTGCTGGCGGGCGTCTACGACCGGTTCACGGAGGGATTCCACACCGCCGACCTGACCGATGCGAGATCGCAGCTGGAGGATCTCCGGGCGCAGGCGAAGTAGGGCTGGGCCCGGAGCGGAACGACTAGATCCCGGTCATCGCTTGGCCGCTCGCCCGGCGCCCACGGGCCTCCCGCACCTTCTGCTGCGCCTGCTCGTCCCCCGCCGCCAGCTGCGCGGCGACGTGCAGGCACTGCTCACCGACCGCGCGATCGCCGAGCCTCTCGAACGCCTCGGCGCTGCGAATCGCCCCGTCGACGGAGCGGTCACGGCGCGCCCGGATCAGGGCGCTCAAGTACGCCTCCCGCGCGTTCATCTGCGCGCCGCGCGGACTGCCCGAGGCGCGACCGATCGCCATGAAGGCGTCGCCCACCGCGATCATGCCCTCCCAGCTACCGCTCGCCAGCGCCGCGCCATAGGCGTCCTGCCAGACGCGGACCGCGACGTCGATGTGCCCGCGCTCGAGCTCCTTCCCGACGACGTCGAGATGGGCGCGCCAGAGACGGTCATCCCGCGTCCGCCAGGCCGGGGTCATGCTCTCGAGCCGCTCGAGCTCCCCGTGCGCGGCCGCGCGGGCGCCTCGGAGCGCCGCCCGGTCCGGCCCGGGCACGGACAGGGTTCCCCCGTGGGTCAGGGTGCCGAACCCGATGGCGCCCACGCCGAGCAGTCCGGCCGTCAAGACGAGGTGCCGAGTCGTCGTCATCGTGATCTCCTCCTTTTCGACGGCCGCCGTCCGAGGCGTCCCCGACACGTCGACCGTCCCGAGAAACGACGTTACCGGCGCAGGTGGAGGGAGTCCTGGTCGAACCTAGGGATTACTCGGGGAGTACCGCGACCCCGGTCCGGCGGGCGCCCGGCGGGACCGACGGTGCCGCCGATCAGGATCGACAGCGCGGGGATCGCCCGCCGCACGGGCCCAGGTGCGAGCGCTTGCGTCCGACCAGGGTCTGGCGTATTCGGAAGCCCGTGTGGTTCTTCGTCTCGCTGCTCGTCGACGGGGCCCTGGCCGGCGCCATCTACGCCCTGATCGCTCTCGCCTTCGTCGTCGTCTACAAGGCGTCGCGCATGGTGAACTTCGCCCTCGGCGAGTGGGCGATCCTCGGCACCCGACTGGTGGCCACCGGGCTCTACGTCGTGGGGCTCGAGCTGCCGGGATCCGTCGGCGTGGCGTGTGCCGCCACGATCGGGCTGGCCATCGCCTTCAACCGGCTGGTCCTCTACCACCTGGTCGGCCGACCCCTCGTCTCCGTCATCATGGTGACGCTCGGTCTCGGGGCCGTGTTGCGCGGAGCGATCCCCCTGGTCTTCGGCGGCATCCGCGGCACGGTGCCGCTCCCCATCTCGCCGGAGCCGCTGGTCGTGTACGGCGTGCTGGTCTCGACGGAGAAGCTCGTGGCCGCGGCCATCGCGACCGTCGCGATCGCGGCCCTGACCTGGTTCTTCCGCGGGACGAGAACGGGCCTGGCGCTCAAGGCCATCGCCGACGACCAGCAGGCCGCGATGGCCATGGGCATCGACGTCCACCGCCACTTCTCCATCACGTGGGCCATCATGGGCGCGCTCTCGGTCGTGGCCGGCACCCTGTGGACCTTCGCGTTCGGCGGGGGATTCGGCGTCGTGCTCATCGGGCTCAAGGTGTTCCCGATCGTCATCATCGGAGGGCTCGACAGCATTCCCGGCACCCTCGTCAGCGCGATGGCGATCGGCGTGCTGGAGAGCCTGGCGGCCGGGTACCTGGATCCCGTCGCGGGGGCCGGGCTCAGCAGCATCTTCCCCTACTTCGTGCTGCTCGCCATGCTGTCCGTGCGCCCGCATGGAATGTTCGGCCGGCCCGCCGTCGAGCGGGTCTGAGCACCCGGTCGGTCGCCGACTAGAACAGGCCGCCGGTGCGGACGCCGACCCCGATGACGAGCAGGGCGACCGCGAGCACCGTCACCGCCACGACGTGGTAGGCGAGCACATGAAGCGTCGAGGCATCGAGCCGCGGGATGACCCGAAGCCGCGCGTGAATGGCCAGCGCGACCGTCGCGGCCAGCAACACCAGCTTGATCGCCACGAGCTGCGCGGCCGGAGTGGACGGGGAGAGCCACTCCGCGACGTGGGGCGTCCAGTGGTACGCGAGCCAGAGCCCGGTCACGACCTGCAGGAGCAGCGCGGGGATGCCCAGGCGCTCGAATCCGGACTCGAAATCGCGGATGATCGCCGGGTCCCGCGCCCGGAGCGCGCGGGGCAAGACCGAGAGCGAGAGCACGAGGTGCC
>DATFAJ010000034.1:0-3307 GCA_035254745.1 Candidatus Methylomirabilota bacterium
GCGCGGGCGCGGCCGCGGCCGGGCGCGACCCGCGGCTCGCGGTGGCCATGAAGCCGCTGGTGTGCGCAGCCCCGGACGAGGCGACGCTCGCGCTGCGCGTGCGCGACGTGCGGGCCCGGGTCGCGTTCTACGCCTCGACCCCGGGCTACCGGGTCGCCTTCGAGGTGCACGGGCTGGGCGGACTCGCCGCGGAGCTGGCGGTGCTCTCGCGCGCGCAGCGGTGGGAGGAGATGCCGTCGCGCATCGACGACGAGGTGCTGCACACCTACGCGGTGGTGGGAACCTACGCCGAGATCGGGCGGAAGCTGGTGGAGCGCTACCGCGGGCTCGTGACCGACGTGGAGTTCAGCATCCCCGCCGCCACCGCGCGCGAGCAGGGGATCCTGCGCGAGCTGGTGCAGGACATCCGCCGCGAAGGGAGGTAGCCGCTCTAGCCCGGGTAGGTCTCCGACGGGCGCTTCATGTGGAAGATGTCGTGCACGTGGGTGTAGGCGTGCCCGGCGAGCCGGCCGACCGGCTTGAGGCGCGCCATGTCGATGCGCCCGGTCGACGTCTCGTAGAGGTCATCGCGCACGTGGAAGTAGACGATCTCGCCCAGCACCAGGCTGTGGGGGCCGCGCCCGACCGGGATGACCTGGGCCAGCCGGCACTCGAGGCTGATCGGCGCCTCCACCACCCGCGGCGATCGCACCCGCACCCCGGGGGCGGCGGTGAGGCCGGTCAGCGCGAACTCGTCGACCTCGGGCGGGCATTCGGCGGAGGTCTGGTTCATCTGCTCGGCCCGGTCGTCGTCCACCACGTTCACCACGAAGTCGCCGGTGTGCTCGGCGTTGCGCACGGTGTCCTTGCGATTCCGGGCGCGCGGGCCGGACGAGAACGCGATGGTCGGCGGGTCGCCGCAGACCCCCATGAAGAAGCTGAAGGGGGCGAGGTTGTTGACGCCGTCGGCGCCCACCGTGGAGACCCACGCGATCGGCCGCGGCACCACGCAGCCGATCAGGAGCTTGTAGGTGGACTCCTGGCTCATCGTCCGGGGATCGAGCTGCATGCGATTCTCCTCTCGTTCGGGGTCGACTACTCGCCGCCGCTGATCTGCTCGGCGGGCCGGCGCACGCCGATGCGCGCGGCGATCCGCGCCCACGCCCGCGCCATCCGCAGCCGCCAGCGCTCGAGGAACAGGTACACCACCGGCGTCGTGTAGAGGGTGAGGAGCTGGCTCAGCATGAGGCCGCCGATGATGCTCACCCCGAGCGGGCGGCGCAGCTCGGAGCCGGTGCCGGCGCCGAGGGCCAGGGGCAGGGCGCCCAGCATGGCCGCCATCGTGGTCATGAGGATGGGCCGCAGCCGCTGCAGGCAGGCCACGTAGATCGCCTCCCGGGGCGGCCGGCCCTCGCGGCGCTCCAGGTCGAGCGCCACGTCGATGACCATGATCGCGTTCTTCTTGACGATGCCGATGAGCAGGATGATGCCGATGATCGCGATGATCGACAGGTCCATGCGGCACAGCATGAGGGCCAGCAGCGCGCCCACCCCCGCCGACGGCAGGGTGGAGAGGATCGTGAGCGGGTGCACGTAGCTCTCGTAGAGCATGCCGAGCACGATGTACACCGCGACCAGCGCGGCCAGGATGAGCAGGGGCTGGGTGGCGAGCGAGTCCTGGAAGGCCTGGGCCGCGCCCGCGAACTTGCCGCGGACGCTCGACGGCAGCGCGATGCGGCGCCCGGCCTCCTCGACCGCCACCACCGCGTGGCCGAGCGAGACGTCGGGGGCCAGGTTGAAGGAGATGGTGACCGACGGGAAGAGCCCCTGGTGGTTCACCTGCAGCGGCGCCGCGCTCGGCTGGAAGCGGGTCAGGGCGGTGAGGGGGACCGTCGCGCCGGTCTGCGAGCGGACGTAGATGGCGGAGAGCGCGTCGGGGCTCTGCCAGTACTCGGGCGCCACCTCCATCACCACGTGGTACTGGTTGAGCGCGGTGTAGATCGTGGAGACCTGGCGCTGCCCGAACGCGCTGTAGAGCGTCTCGTCGATGAGCCGGGTGCTCACCCCGACCCGGGCCGCGGTGTCCCGATCGATGGTCAGCGGCACCTGCAGGCCCGCGTCCTGCTGGTCGCTCGAGACGTCGCGCAGCTCGGGTAGCCCACGAAGGGCCTGGAGCATGCGCGGGGCCCACTCGCTCAGGTCTCGCAGGCTGTCGGCCTGCAAGGTGTACTGGTACTGGGCGTTGCCGATCCGGCCGCCGACCCGGATGTCCTGCACCGCCTGGAGGTAGAGGGTGGCGCCCACCACCCGCCCGAGCTTCGGGCGCAGGCGGGTGATGATCTCATCGGCAGTGGCGTCGCGCTGCTTGCGGTCCTTGAGCGCGACGAACATGCGGGCGGTGTTGACGGTGGTGCCGCGCCCGCCGCCGCCGCCGGTGTAGGCGGTCACGGTGGCCACTCCCGGGTCGGCCTGCACGATCGCGGCGAGCTGGGCCACCTTCTGGCGCATGGACTGGAAGGAGATGTCCTGGGAGGCCACCACGCCGCCGGAGAGGCGGCCGTTGTCCTGCTGGGGAAAGAAGCCCTTCGGGATCACCACGAACAGGTAGACGGTGAGCGCGCAGGTGAGCGCGGCGATGGCGAGGACGGTCCCGGGATAGGTCAGGGCCCAGCCGAGCGAGCGCTCGTAGCCCCGGACCATCCAGTCGAAGACCCGCTCGCCGCCCCGGTAGAAGCGGCCGCGGGTCCGGCCCGCGTGGGCGCGGAGGAGGAGGGCGCACATCATCGGGGTGGTGGTGAGCGAGACCACCAGCGAGACGAGCACCGCGATGGAGAGGACCACCGCGAACTCGCGGAAGAGCCGCCCGATGAGGCCGCCCATCAGGAGGATCGGGATGAACACCGCGACCAGCGAGATGCTGATCGACAGCACCGTGAAGCCGATCTCGCGGGCCCCGGTGATCGCGGCCTCGAGCGGGCGCATGCCCTGCTCGAGGTGGCGCATGACGTTCTCCACCACCACGATGGCGTCGTCGACCACGAAGCCGGTGGCGACGGTCAGCGCCATCAGCGACAGGTTGTCGATGCTGTAGCCGGCGAGATACATGACCGCGCTGGTGCCGATCAGCGACACCGGCACGGCGATGCTCGGGATCAGCGCGGCGCGCACCCGGCGCAGGAACAGGAACACCACCAGCAGCACCAGCCCGACGGCGATGCTGAGGGTGCGCTGCACCTCGCGCAGCGAGCCGCGGATGGTCGGCGTGCGGTCCATGACGACCTTGAGGTCGATGGCCGCGGGGATGGTCGCGCGCAGGTGCGGCAGCAGC
>DATFAJ010000035.1:0-7376 GCA_035254745.1 Candidatus Methylomirabilota bacterium
GCGGCGGGGGGTTGGGGGGTGCGCTCCCGGGAGCCGTGGCTTCTGCGGGTGAGCGAAGCGCATCGCCGCCAATCTCGTGGCCCCGTCGAGTGCCCACGCGAGCGGCGACTCAGCGTGCTCCCGGGAGCGCACCCCCCAGCCCCCCGCCGCGGTGCAACAAGACCGCGTAGCGGGATGGCGGGGTGAGGGGAGGCGCGCTATCATGCGGCCTCGGCCGCCGCGAGGGCGACCTCACCCCCGAAGGAGAGCGCCACATGGGCTACGAGCAGATCCTGTACGAGGTGCGAGACCGCATCGCTACCGTGACCCTCAACCGCCCCGACAAGCTCAACGCGTGGACCGGCGTGATGGGGCGCGAGGTGCGCCAGGCGATGGACGAGGCCGGGCGCGACGAGGCGGTGCGCGTGATCGTCCTGACCGGCGCCGGGCGTGGCTTCTGCGCGGGGGCCGACATGCAGATGCTCTCCGGCATCGTCGACGCGGGCACCGCCGCACGGGTCGAGGATGCGCAGCCGGCGCGGCCCGCGCCCGGGGGCGACGACGCGATCCGGGCCGACTTCCGCGGCCCCTACGCCTACTTCCCGATGGTGCCCAAGCCCATCATCGCGGCGCTCAACGGGGCCACCGCGGGCCTGGGGCTGGTCGTCTCTCTCTACTGCGACCTGCGCATCGCGGCCGACACCGCCGTCTTCACCACCGCGTTCTCGCGGCGTGGGCTCATCGCCGAGCACGGGGTGAGCTGGATGCTGCCGCGCCTGGTGGGCCTCCAGCATGCCCTCGATCTGCTCCTCTCGGCCCGCAAGTTCACCGCTCAGGAGGCGCTCGCGATGGGCCTGGTGTCGCAGGTGCACCCGGCCGCCACCCTCATGGAGAGCGTGCGCGCCTACGCGCGCGAGCTGGCCGAGCTCGTATCCCCGCGCTCGATCCGGGTCATGAAACGGCAGCTCTGGGAGGCGCAGTTCCAGACCCTCGCGGAGGCCACCGCGGTCGGCAACGAGGAGATGCGGCGGAGCTTCGGTGCGGAGGACTTCAAGGAAGGCGTGGCCCACTTCGTCGAGAAGCGCGCGCCGCGCTTCACCGGCCGCTAGCCTGCGATGGCTCGCCTTCGTCTCCTCCCGGCCGACCAGATCGCCGATCCCGAGCTGCGTCGGATGGCCGAGGCCTCGGGCGACGAGATGTACGGGGTGTACGGCCACTGCCCCGAGCTCTTCGCGGCCTTCCTGCGCTTCTACCGGCCGACGAAGTACGGCGGCCACCTGCCCTTCGCCCTCAAGGAGCTGGTCCGGCTCAAGATCGCGGCCCTCAACCAGTGTGCGCGGTGAGCGACCGCGCGCGAGCCCTCGGAGAGGGCGCCCGGGCTGTACGCGGACCTGCTGCCCAAGCTCGCCGGCACGTCACCGCTGAGCGCACGGGAGGAGGCGGCGCTGGACTTCGCGGGCCGGCTCGCCACCAGCCACACCGAGATCGACGACATCTTCATGCAGCGGATGCGGGAGCACTTCACCGACGCCGAGATGGTGGAGCTCGGGCTCATCGCCGGGGCCTTCATCATGCTCGGGCGGCTGCACCGCGCCTTCGGGGTGGCCCCGATGGGGCCCCGGAGCCACGCGGTCCTCGAGAAGGGGTACGGCCAATGACGCTCATCCGGAGACTGATCCTCGCGCTCCTCGTCGCCACGATCGCCCTCGGGCTCGGCAGCGCCGCGCTCGCCTTCGACGGGGAGCCGGCGCTCTACGAGGCGGCGAAGAAGGAGAAGGAGTTCACCTGGTACACCGCGCACTACAACTCGGAGACCGCGGCCGCCCTCTGCCAGGGCTTCGAGAAGAAGTACCCGGGCGTGAAGTGCAACTACATCCGGACCACCGCCCAGGTGGCCTACCAGCGGCTGGCCCAGGACCAGAAGGCGGGCATCGCCCAGTGCTCGGTGATCAGCTCCACCGACCAGGGCCACTACACCAAGATGAAGCAAGACGGGTGGCTGCAGCCGTACAAGCCGAAGAACCTCTCCGAGCTCGTCGACGCCTTCCGCTCCTTCAACGACCCCGACGGCCTCTTCACCGCCACCGCGGCGGGTCTCGTGCTGATCACCTACAACACCAGCGTGGTGTCCCCCGCGGAAGCGCCCAAGAAGTGGACCGACCTCGCCGACCCCAAGTGGAAGAACAAGGTCTCGATCGGGCACCCCGGCTTCAGCGGCTACGTGGGCACCTGGGTGGTGCAGATGAAGAAGCTCTACGGCTGGGACTACTTCAAGAAGCTCGAGCAGAACAAGCCGCGCATCGGCCGCTCCATCAACGACACCGTGACCATGCTCAACGCCAAGGAGTCGATCGTGGCCGCGGGCCCCTCGGCCACCACGCTCGAGAGCCGGGCCAAGGGCAATCCCGTCGCGGTGGTCTACCCGGAGGACGGGGCGGTGCTCATGGTCTCCGCCTCCGGCATCCTGAAGAACGCGCCCGCCCCCAACGCGGGCCGGCTCTTCATGGAGTACCTGCTGGGCCGCGAGGGCAACGAGGTGATGGTCCAGCAGTACCAGGACCCGGTGAACAAGCACGTCAAGCCGATGGCGGGCGGCAAGTCGATCGCCGAGATCAAGACGATCCGGCCCTCCGCGGCCGAGATCGAGAAGGGCATCCCGGAGGTCAAAGAGCTCTTCCGGGAGACCTTCGGGATCTGAGCCCGGGTCTCGCCCGATGCGGGAGAAGTCCTTCGTCGTCTGGCTGCTGCTGATCGCGCTGCTGCTGGTGCTCGTGATCAACCCGCTCGCCCGACTCCTGTGGGCGAGCTTCCAGCACCCCGAGACCGGCGCCTTCACGCTCGAGAACTACGTGGCCGCCTACGGGCGCTGGCGGCACGTGGAAGCGCTGATCAACTCGCTGGTCATCGGCCTCGCGGTGGCCGCGCTCTGTACCGTGTTCGGAGTGCCGATGGCCTGGGCGGTGTCGCGCACCGACATGCCGGGCAAGGGCCTGGTGTGGGCGGCGGTGCTGGGCACCTTCATCATGCCGAACTACCTCGGCGCGGTGGCGTGGATCCTCATGGCCGGCCCGAACGCGGGCTGGCTCAACCGGGTCTACACCGCGATCACCTCCGCGGACGCGGGGCCCTTCAACGTCTACAGCAAGAGCGGGCTCGTGCTGGTCATCGCCTGCTACTCCTTCCCCTACATGTTCGTGTTCACCCGCTCCGCGCTCGACCTGATCTCCTCCGAGATGGAGGACGCGGCCAGCACCCTGGGGGCGGGCGCGCTCCGCACCACCCTGCGGGTCACCCTGCCGCTGGCCCTGCCCGCCATCCTCGGCGCGTTCATCGTGGAGTTCCTCGAGGCCATCGCGCTCTTCGGCGCGCCCGCCCTGATCGCCCTGCCCGCGCGCTTCCAGGTCATGACCACGATGCTGTGGCAGATGTTCGAGTTCCCTCCGCGCGTGCAGGTGGCGGCGGCGTACTCGATGCCGCTGCTGCTGGTCACCGTGTTCCTCTTCTGGCTGCAGTACCGCATCATCGCCCGCAAGGGCTACGTGGCCCTGACCGGCAAGGGCGGCGAGCGCCGCCTGGTGCGCCTGGGCCCGTGGCGCTGGGCCCTGCTCGGCTACTGCCTGTTCGTCACCTCGCTCTCGTTCTTCCTGCCCATGCTGGTGGTGCTGCAGGCCGCCTTCGCGCGCGCCTGGGGACGCGGCTTCTCCTGGGACAACGTCACCCTGCGCAACGTGCGATTCGTGCTCTTCGAGCAGACCGCCACCCGGATGGCCACGCTCAACACCTTCGTCTACGCGGCGGCCGCCTCGGTCATCGCGCTCGTGCTGGCGCTCGCCATCGCCTACATCGTGGCGCGTCGCCTGGTACCGCTCGGCCGCGCGCTCGCCTACGTGGCGATGGCCCCGTTCGTGATCCCGGGCATCGTGCTCGCGATCGGGTTCTACGCCGCCTACACCGCGAAGCCCCTCGTTCTCTACGGCACCGCGTGGATCCTCATCCTGGCCTTCGCCACCCGCTTCCTGCCCATCGCCTACACCAACAGCGACGCCGCGCTCCGCAGCATCAACCCCGAGCTGGAGGACGCGGCCCGCATCCTGGGCGCCGGCAGACTCCTGTCCCTACGTCGAATAGTCGCCCCGCTCCTGCGCCGCGGGCTCGCGGGGGCCTTCATCCTGGTGTTCATCCCGGCCACCCGCGAGCTCTCCTCCGCGATCTTCCTCTACACCACCGGCACCCAGGTGCTGTCGGTGTTGCTCTTCGACAAGAGCGACGAGGGCAACTTCGAGATCCTCTCCTCCATGGGGCTGATCCTGGTGGTGGTCACGGTGGCGCTGGTGCTGGTGGGCTTCCGGATGGTCGGGCGCGATTTCCTCCTGCGGAGGACCGCCACGTGAGCCGCCTGGTCCTCACCGAGGTGAGCCGCCGCTTCGGCGGCGTGACCGCGGTCGACCGCTTCTCGCTCACCCTGCAGGCCGGCGAGTTCGTCTCGCTGCTCGGCCCCTCCGGCTGCGGCAAGACCACCACCCTCCGGATGATCGCGGGCTTCCTGGAGCCGAGTGAAGGCACCATCGAGATGGACGGCCGGCGCATCTCCGCCCCCGGGTCCACCCTGCCGCCCGAGAAGCGCAACATGTCGATGATCTTCCAGAGCTACGCGATCTGGCCGAACATGACGGTGGCCGAGAACGTGGCCTTCGGACTCGAGGTGCGGCGGACCCCGAAGGACGAGATGCGCGAGAAGGTGCAGCGCATCCTCGACGTGGTGCAGATGGGCCACCTGGGCGGCCGCTATCCTCAAGAGCTGTCGGGCGGCCAGCAGCAGCGCGTGGCCCTGGCCCGCGCCATCGTGGTCCAGCCGGCGGTGCTGCTGCTGGACGAGCCGCTCAGCAACCTCGACGCGAACCTGCGCGAGGAGATGCGCTACGAGATACGACGCTTGCACGACGAGTTCCACATCACCACCGTCTACGTGACCCACGACCAGGCCGAGGCGATGGTGACCTCCGACCGCATCGCGGTCATGCACCAGGGCCGGATCGAGCAGGTGGACGCCCCGCGCGCGCTCTACGCGCGGCCCCGCACCCGCTTCGTGGCCGGCTTCATCGGGCGCACCAACCTGCTGGGTGGGCTGGTGCGCGGCGAGGACGTGGTCTTCGACCACTTCGCGATCGCCCGCGACCGCTTTCCCGAGGCCGCCGCCCTCCGGGGCCAGGTGAGCTTCTCGCTGCGCCCGCAGTCCATCCACCTCTACCGTCAGTCCCCGCCCGCCTCCGACCGCACCTGCGTCGTCCCCGGTGTCGTGGCCCAGCGCGCCTACCTGGGCGAGCACTGGGACTACACGGTGCGGCCGGCGGGGAGCGCCCTGGGCCTGCGGGTCACCGCGCGCCCGCACGAGGTCTTCGAGCTGGACGAGAAGGTCTGGCTCGAGCTGGACCCGCGCCAGATGGCCTTACTCGAGCCCGAGTGACGCCGTCCCCGCGGTGCTGATCCTCCTCAACAAGCCCTTCGGCGTGCTCTGCCAGTTCACCGACCCCGGTGGGCGGCCGACCCTCGCCGACTACGTGCCGGTGCCGAACGTGTACCCGGCCGGCCGCCTCGACCACGACAGCGAGGGGCTCGTGCTGCTCACCGACGACGGGGCGCTGCAGGCGCGGCTGGCCGACCCGCGGCATCACGTGGAGAAGGTCTACTGGGTGCAGGTGGAGCGGGTGCCGACGGACGACGCGCTCGCGCGGCTGCGGGCGGGTGTGGTGCTGAAGGATGGCCCGACGCGTCCGGCACGCGTGCGACCGATCGACGAGCCGCCGGCCCTCTGGCCGCGCGACCCTCCGATCCGGTGGCGCGCGTCGATTCCCACCGCGTGGCTCGAGATCGCGCTCACCGAGGGGCGGAACCGGCAGGTGCGGCGGATGACGGCGGCGGTGGGGCACCCGGCGCTGCGGCTGATCCGGGTCGCGATCGGGCCCTACGCGCTCGGCGGGCTTCAGCCGGGGGAGTGGAAGGAAGGGCGGGTCTAGACAACCACCCCTCACCCTGCCCTCTCCCCTGAGGGGAGAGGGGGATGAGGAGGAGAGGCCTTTAGAAGATTGCGTAGCCGCCGTCGATGACGAAGGTGTCGCCGGTGTGGTAGTTGCTGGCGTCGCTGGTGAGGTAGACCGCGATGCCGCCGAAGTCGCTGCCGGTGCCCCAGCGCCGCGCCGGCACCCGTGGGAGCACGCGGGTCTTGAAGGCGTCCCCGTGCACCGCCTTCTCGGTCATCGGGGTCTCGATCCAGCCCGGCACGATGGCGTTGACCCGGATCTTGTGGCGCGCGAGCCCCACCGCGAGGGCCCGCATCACCGAGAGCATCGCGCCCTTGCTGGCCGCGTAGTGCGCGCTGAGCGGCGAGCCCTCCAGCGCGGCCAGGCTCGCGGTGACCGCCAGCGAGCCGCCCTCTCCGCGCCCGATCATGTGCCGCGCCGCGGCGCGCAGGGTGAAGAAGGCGCCGTCCAGGTTCACCGCCAGCACCCGGTGCCACTCCTCGGTGGTCATCTCGGCGAAGCTGGCCGCCGCGCCCCGGCCCGAGACCCCCGCGTTGACGAAGCAGGCGTCCACACCGCCGAGGGTCGCGACGGTCTCGCCGAAGGCATGGTCCACCGCGGCCTCGTCGCTCACGTCGCAGCGCAGCGCCATCGCCTTGCCCCCGATGGCGTGCAGGCGGGCCAGCGCGGTCCGGTTCTTCTCCTCGTTGGTGCCCCAGATGCCCACCGCGGCCCCCGCCTGCGCGAGCGCCTCCGCCATGCCGAGCCCGATGCCGCTGTTGCCGCCGGTCACGATCGCGGTCTTGCCGCGCAGATCGAACGCCTGGTACATAAGAGCCTTTCATCCTCATACCCCTCTCCCCTCAGGGGAGAGGGCAGGTGAGGGGTGGGTGAGGGTGAGGGGTGGTTGTCGCTCAGGGCCGCATGCGATGCGTATACGGCCCCACCTCGCGCAGCGGCGCGGCCATCTCGGCGAACTCGCAGGGCAGCGGCCGCGTGGCACGCGGGTCGATGATCTCCTCGATCCAGAACGTCTCCGCGGAGCGGAACGGCGAGCGGAGCTTCTGCAGCCGCTCCTCGATCTCGATCATCTTGGCGGCGCGATCGTCGGCCGCGTCGAGGTCGGCGCGGTACGCCGCCTCGATACCGCCCTCGAGCGGCAGCGACCCCCAGCGCCCGGAGGGCCAGGCGTAGCGCGGGCCGTAGCGGGCGCCCGGCTTGTGGGCGGCGCCGGCCACGCCGAACACGTTGCGGACGATGACCGAGCACCACGGGATCGTGGACTGCCAGATGGCCGCCATCGCGCGCACGCCCTGCTTGATGGTGCCGGTCTGCTCGGCCTCGAGCCCGATCAGGAAGCCCGGGCAGTCCACCAGGTAG
>DATFAJ010000036.1:0-2785 GCA_035254745.1 Candidatus Methylomirabilota bacterium
CGGTCGAGCACCTCACTCTTGTGCTTCCAGTCGTCCGGCCCCAGGTAGGCGCCGTTCCACCCGTCGGCGTACTTCGCGGCCGCGCGCAGGGTGCGCTTCTCGCCCCGCCCGCCGATCCAGATGGGGATGCGGGGCTGGAGCGGCTTCGGATTGTTGGGCGCGTCGACCATGCGGAAGTGCTTTCCCTCGAAGGTCACGCGCCGGCGCTCGGGATCGAGCAGCAGCCGCATGACCTGCGCGTACTCCTCGAGCATGTCCTCGCGCGGGCCGATCGAGGGGAACGGGAAGCCGAAGGCCTTGGCCTCCACGTCGTGCCAGCCGGCGCCGAGCCCGCAGTCGACGCGGCCCTGGGAGAGGTGGTCGATCGTGGTCAGCGACTTGGCGAGCAGCCCGGGGTTGCGGTACGCGACGCAGTACACGCCGCTGCCGAGCCGGATCTTCTGGGTGTCCATCGCCGCGGCGGTCAGGGTCGCGATCGCCTCGTAGCAGTCCATGTCGCCCCCGCGCGGCGGTGACTCCTGGAAGTGGTCGGAGACCGAGAACCAGTCGAAGCCCTGAGCGTCGGCGAACTTCCACAGCCGGCGCATCTCGCTCAGGGGCCCGCCCATGTGACCGATGTGGATGCCGAACTTCATCGTGCTCCTCCCTCGCGATCGAGTGACGCGGTCAGAACTTCTCCTGGGCGCCGCCGCCGCCGAAGCGCCCGCCCTCGCCCGCGAAGCCGGGCTCGGAGCCCGGCGCGCGCGCGCCGGGCGCGAAGGCGGTCACCACCGGCAGGATCTGCAGCGCCTGCTGCCGGCGCTCGTCCGAGAAGAGCGGCTCGGCGGTGAACCCGGCCAGCTCGCCCCCGTGGGCGCGGCGCAGGGCCCGCTCGACGGCCAGCGCCGCCAGGACGAGCAGCGCGCCCGACGCCGCGAGCACGACCCACAACGGGGCCACCTGGACGTAGTGGCGCAGGGTCACGAGGGACAGGGCGAGCAGGACGATCCCGGTGTCGATGAGCAGCGTCCGGCGGGAGCCGAGGCCCCACGCGAGGACCGCCGGCGGGAGCAGGGCGGTGGCCACGGCGGCCGCGAGGCGGGCCCCGCGCGGCAGGTCCTCCCGGCTCGGGGCGAGACGCGCCAGGTGCTCGAGGATGCCCTCGTCGAGCGAGTACACGTTGACGGCTGCGTACACCGCGCCGATGCCGATCACGGCGAGCACCGCGGCTCCGACCCGATGGGACGGGGCGAGCCGGCCGTCGTCCAGCCGCCACGCCGACGTCCCGGCCAGCGCCGCGCCGGCCAGGAGCCAGAGCAGCCGGCCCTGGGGCAGGCGCGCGAGGGCGCAGAAGGCCGCGCCGCCGGCGAGCCCGGCGAAGAGCGGGCTGCCCCAGCGCCAGGCCGCGAGCCCGCACGTGACCACGGCGGCGACCAGGAGCACGTCGATCGCGTCGTCGTCGCGGAGCCGCACCGTCTCGACCAGCGTGAGGCCGAGCCCGAGCAGGAGCAGGCCCACGCCCAGGACCGACGTCGCGCCCGCGGCCCCGCGTCGGGCGGAGCGCGGAGAGGCCTCGAGCACCTCGGTGGCGACGAGGCAGGCCGCGCCCCAGAGCAGCAGCAGCGCCTGGAGCTCGCTCGAGCTGCGCCAGACCGAGAGCGCCATCGCGGCGAGCGTGCAGAGGACGATGGCCGCGACCATCCCCCCGGTGAGCACGCGCCACACCGCGCCGGGCGTCACGCACGGGTCCGGGAAGGCCTCGCGGACGCGCCGGTGGGTGGCCTCGTCGATCGCGCCGGCGCGCCGCCAGCCCTCCGCGGCCGCATGCACCTCCGCGGCCCGCTCCCAGGCGATCGCCTCGCGCCTCATCGCTCGCGCATCCGTCGGTTCGCCCAGAAGATCACCGCCAGCACGACCGAGCCGAGGAGCGCCGCGAGCAGGAGCGGGATGCTGTCCGCGTGCCGCCCGTAGCGGAACGGCTCGAAGAGCACCCGCACGAGCGCGATGTAGGCGGCCACGAGGCCGGCCGCGAAGTAGAGCGAGCGGCCGAGGCGGAAGGCCACCGCCATGACCCCGCCCGCCACCGCCAGCAGCGCGACGAGCCACTGACTCCACGCGCGGTGGTCCTCGAGCACGCCGGAGAGCAGCCCGCCCAGCAGGAGCAGGAGGCCCGCGTTGGCGAAGACCTCCTCGAAGTGGGCCTTGCGCCCGAGCCGCGCCGAGAGCGCGGCGGTGCCCACGTAGAGCGCGCCCAGCGCGATCGCGCTGGCCCGCAGATCCGCGGCGACACCGGGACCGAGGGTCACCGCCGGCACCAGGGCGATCGAGAGCCCCCGCCACGCGGCCAGGGTGGCGAGCGCCAGGCCCAGCGCGGTGCGCGAGTCCCAGCGATAGGCGGCCAGCAGGTAGGCCAGCCCGACGATCAGGAGATGATGGGCCCAGCGCGGCCCGAGGACGGTGAACTGCACCTCCACGTAGGCGAGGGCCGAGGCGAGCAGGAGGAGGCCCAGGAGCAGGACGTAGTCGAAGGCCACGGTCGGGGACGAGACCTCGCCCCACGAGAAGGGCGCGCCCCGGCGCGCGACCCAGAGCAGGCAGAGCGCCGCGGCGAGGGTGATCCCGGTCGCGATGGCCAGCGGGCCGATCTCCTGGTGGTGCTGGGCCACCAGGACCCCGACCCCGGAGGTGAGCAGGAGGACCCCGACGTAGAGGAGCGCGCGGATCTCGAAGCGCACGGAGACGAGCCCGCGCCGGGCCACGCGGTCGAAGAGGTCGGCCTGCCCGACGGAGAGGACGCCGTCCGCCC
>DATFAJ010000037.1:0-8080 GCA_035254745.1 Candidatus Methylomirabilota bacterium
GGATGGGGTGCGGCGCGCTCGTGTCGCCTCCTGCTGGTCGTCCTGCTCGCCTCTTGATGGCCGCCAACCGGTCCACAATTCCCCACACGAGGAGGATGTGACACATGAAGACGTTCCTGCTCACGATCGCGGTCCTGGGATTCGCGGTGAGCCCCGTGCTCGCCAACGAGTGCCCGCTGCTGCACGCGCAGGTGATGGCCGCCGCCGGGAACCGGCTGGACGCGGCCGCCTACCAGGCGAAGATGCTGGCCGCCGAGGGCGACGCGCTGCACAAGGCGGGCAAGCACGCCGAGTCCGTCGCCAAGTACGAGGAAGCCGCCAAGGGGATCGGCCTCACCCTGACCCACAAGGCGCACTAGGCCTCGGCCGTCACGACGCGCCCCGGGGGCCGGCCGGCTCCCGGGGCGTCGTGCTCTGGGGGAGCAGGTAGCCGATCAGCAGCACGTTCAGGTGGAGCAGCAGCAGCTTGTTCCACGCCACCGCCGCCGCCAGCGCCCGCGTCGGGTCGCCCAGCTCGTCGCGGAAGATCCCGGCCAGCGCGGTCTGGGTCAGGCTCATCGCGGCCACCATGAACTGCGGCGGGATCTTGCCCCCCGGGCCGTGGTCGCGGTGGCTGTGGGAGATGCCGATCATGAGCAGGTAGTAGACGAAGTCGTGGGTGAGCGCGGCCTCGGCGGTCTCCTTGAGCCAGCGCGCGAGGCTGTGCTTGCGCCGCTCGATCCGCGTGCGGTCCGGCGTCCCGTCGGGGGCCAGGAAGAAGCGCGCGGTCGCCGGGAAGCGGAGGAAGTGCTCGTAGAGCGCGCTGGTCAGCGCCGCCTCGTGCTTGAGCACCGCCGGCGCGCTCTGCCGGATCACCGCCGCGTCGGCCTCGTCGAGGCCCACGAACTCCGCGAGCTCACGCACGTACCGCTCGAGATCCGCCCCCGGGGCGACCCGGGCCTCCTCCTCTTCCGCGCTCATGTTCCCTCCCGTCCGCGTGCGATAATACCGCTCATGCGGGCCCCGGTCTCGGTGATGATCCTGGCGCTGGCCCTGGGCGCCTGCGCGTCCTCCTCGCTGAGCCTGCCGTACAAGCCCGAGGTCCAGCCGAGCGGCGCCACCATCTCGGCCGCCTACACGATCGTGGCCGACCGCCTGCGCGTGGAGATCGCCACCGACGGCCGACGCCTGGAGCGGGCGCAGATCGTCCGGACCGACGGAGGGCTGCTCGAGGCCCAGACCATCGAGTACACCCCGCCCACGAGCGGCGGGGGAAGCCCGGTGGGCATCGGCTTCGGGATCGGCAGCTTCGGCAGCGTGGGCGGCGGCGTGAGCACAGGGGTCGGGGTCTCGACCGGGACCACAGTGGGCGGGGGTGGGTCGTCCTCCGCGGTGGGCCCGTCCACCATCGCCTCGTTCCCGCTCGCCCAGGCCGGGCCGAGCCCCTGGCGGGTGCGCGTCAAGCTGCAGGGGACCGACCCCGCCGACATCCTGGTGGGCGAGCCGGCGGGGAGCCCCAAGACCCGCTGAGCCGGCGCGATCAGCGCCGGCGACGAGCCGGTCGGGGCGGGGTCGCCGCTACGGGGCGCCGCTCCTCCATCTCCTCGAGCGTACGCGGCCAGTCCTGCCTCAGGAGCCGCGACAGCGCGCGATCGGCCAGGAGCCGCCCCGCGGTCTGACAGCGGGCGCAGTAGTTGGTCTCGTTGTCGGCGTGGACGATGCGCTGCACCGGCGCGCCGCAGTCGGGACACGGCTTGCCGTAGCGGCCGTGCACCGCCATGTCGGGCCGGAACGCGGTCACCCCTTCCGGGAACCCGCCGCCTGCATCCGAGCGCAGCCTCGCCACCCAGTCCGCGAGGGTCGCCCGGGCGGCCTCGAAGAGCCGCGCGGCCTCATCCTCCGAGAGCTGACGCGTCATCCGCACCGGAGAGAGGCGCGCCCGATGCAGGATCTCGTCGGAGTAAGCGTTGCCCACGCCGCTCAGGATGCGGGGATCGGTCAGCGCCCGCTTCAGCGTGTGGGACTCGCGGGTGAGCGCGGCCCGGAATGCGGGGAGATCGGTCTCGAACAGCTCGAGCCCGCCCGGGTCGTGGGCGGCGAGCGCGGTCGCGCCCCGCACCAGGTGGATGGCCGCGCGCCGTTTCGAGCCCGCCTCGGTCAGGGTGAGGGTGCCGGTGGAGAAGTCGAGCGCGGCCAGCCCGATCTTGCCGGGCAGCCTCGCGCCGGCCTCCTTCCAGTGCAGTCGGCCCGCGATCATGAGGTGGATCAGCACGAAGCAGTCGCCCTCGAGCTCGATCACGATCCGCTTGCCGAGCCGGCGCAGGCCGGTCACCGCGCGGCCGGTGATCTCGGCGGGTGGGGGGTCCACCGAGCGCAGCACGAAGGGGTTGGCCACGCGCAGGCGCTCGAGCCGGGCGCCCCGGATGCGCGCGTCGAGGGCTTCCAGGTAGACGGTGACATCGGGCAGCTCGGGCATGCCGGCGCCAGTGTAGGGATCGAGCCGCCGGCCGCGCAAGCGCCACCCCTGTGGTACGGTGCGGGGCATGTCGTCGACCCCCCTGCCGCTCCCCCCGGTCGCCAAGCGGGTGCCCAAGACCGACGTCGTCCACGGCGACGTGCGGGTCGACGACTACTTCTGGATGCGGGACCGCGAGGACCCCGACGTCACCGCGTACCTGACCGCCGAAAACGCCTACACCGACGCGGTGATGAAGCCAACCGTGGCCTTCCAGGAGAGCCTCTACGCCGAGATGCTGGCGCGCATCAAGGAGGACGACCAGACCGTGCCCTACCGGCGGCGCGGCTTCTTCTACTACTCGCGCACCGAGAAGGGCAAGCAGTACCCGATCTACTGCCGCAAGGCGGGGAGCTTGGACGCGCCGGAGCAGGTGATGCTCGACCTGAACCAGCTCGCGGTGGGCCACCCTTTCCTGGCCCTGGGCGCGGCCAGCGTGAGCGACGACGGCCACCTCCTCGCCTACACGACCGACGTGACCGGCTTCCGCGAGTACACCCTTCACGTCAAGGACCTCGACACCGGCGCGCTGCTGCCGGAGCGGGTCGAGAAGGTGAGCGCGGTGACCTGGGCCGCGGACGGGCAGACGCTCTTCTACGTCACCGAGGACGAGGCCAAGCGACCGTACCGGCTGCACCGCCGGCGTCTCGGGGCGGCGGTGGCCGACCTGCTCTTCGAGGAGACGGACGCGCTCTTCCGCCTGCACGTGGGCCGCTCGCGCAGCCTGGCCTATCTGTTCCTGGTCTCGGGCAGCTTCACCACCACCGAGACGCGCTTCTGCCCGGCCGCCGACCCCACGGGCGCGTGGCGCATGATCCTGCCGCGGGAGAAGGACCACGAGTACCAGGTCGATCACGGCCGCGGGCCGGCGGGCGATCTCTTCTACATCCGCACCAACGGCGGCGGGCGCCGCAACTTCCGGCTCGTCACCGCGCCGGTGGACGACCCGGGGCCGGCCCGCTGGCAGGAGCTTCTGGCCCATCGCGACGACGTGATGCTGGAGGACGTGGAGGTGTTCGCGCGCCACTACGTCGTCCACGAGCGCGAGGACGGCCTGATCCGCCTGCGCGTGACCGACGCCGGCAGCGGCGCTTACCACCACGTGCAGTTCCCGGAGCCGACCTACGACCTCGACGCCGACGCCAACGCCGAGTTCGAGACCGACGCCTACCGGCTCCGCTACCAGTCCCTGATCACGCCCGCCTCGGTCTTCGACTACGACATCGCGGGGCGGGGGCTCCGGCTGCTCAAGCGGGCCCCAGTCCTGGGGGGCTACGATCCGGTGCGCTATCGTTCGGAGCGTGTTCACGCCATCGCGAGTGATGGGACCCGGGTCCCGATCTCGCTCGTCCGGCGCGCCGAGACCGCGCGGGACGGCTCGGCCCCGATGCTGCTCGCCGGCTACGGCGCCTACGGCTATCCGTACCCGGCCGGCTTCTCCTCCAACCGGCTCAGCCTGCTCGACCGCGGGGTGAGCCTGGCCATCGCCCACGTCCGCGGCGGCGGCGAGCTCGGCAAGCGGTGGCACGACGACGGCCGCATGATGGCCAAGCGCAACACCTTCACCGACTTCATCGCGGTGGCCGACCACCTGGTCAAGGACGGCTACACCGCGGTCGACCGGCTCGTGATCGAAGGGGGCAGCGCGGGTGGCCTCCTGATGGGTGCGGTGCTCAACCTGCGGCCGGACTGCGCGGCGGCCGCGGTGCTGCGGGTGCCGTTCGTGGACGTGATCAACACCATGCTCGACGAGTCGCTGCCGCTCACGGTGGGCGAGTTCGAGGAGTGGGGCAATCCCAAGATCCGCGAGCAGTACGAGTACATGAAGACCTACTGCCCGTACACGAACCTGGACGCGCGGCGCTACCCCGCGCTGCTCGTGAAGACCTCGCAGCACGACAGCCAGGTCATGTACTGGGAGCCCGCGAAGTACGTGGCGCGGATGCGCGCGATCGGCGCCGCCCGCGTGCCCCCGCTGTTCAAGGTCAACATGGACGCCGGCCACGGGGGCGCGTCCGGCCGCTACGACTACCTGCGCGAGATCGCCTTCGACTACGCCTTCATCCTCACCCGCCTCGCCCCGTTCCTCTCTCCCCCTCCCCCGGAGGGGGAGAGGGCCGGGTGAGGGGAGCCGCACGCACGAGCGTACCGACGTCTCCCCCCGATCTCGCCTCCGCCTTCCTCTCCCACCTCCGCTCCGAGCTTCACGCGCCCGACCTGGGGTACGCCGCCCCACCCACCGCGATCAGCGGCGGCTACGACACCCGCATCTTCGCGTTCCGCCTGAGCGGGACGCCCGGCCCGTGGTCGAGCCCGCTCATCCTGCGGGTCATGAATCCGGCCCACGACCCCGCCCGCGCGCTCCGGGAGCGCGCGATCCAGAACGTGCTGGTCGCGCAGGGCTACCCGGTCCCCCGCGTGCTCGTCGCCTCCGCCGACCGCGGCCCCCTGGGGGCCGGCTTCCTCGTCATGGAGCGGGCCGCCGGGCGACCGCTGCTCGACGATCGCCTCCGCGGCGTGAGCGCGACGCTGGCCGACGCGCAGGCTCGCCTGCACGCCCTCGACGCGGAGCCGCTGCTGCGCGCGCTGGACGACGAGGGCCGCGCGGCCGGCGGCGGCTTCGACCGCCGCGCGGTCGGCTACGAGGGGCATCTCGCCGCGCTCGATCGACGCGTGCGGGTGGCCGGGCTCACCGGGCTCGGGCCCGGCCTGCGCTGGCTGCTCGACCACCGGCCGGTGGGCGGGCCGCGCGTGATCTGCCACGGCGACTTCCACCCCCAGAACCTGCTCGCCCAGGGCGGGCGCGTGACCGCGGTGCTCGACTGGCCGAACGCGCTGGTCGCGGAGCCGGAGTGCGACGTGGCGGCCACGCTCGTCATCCTGCGCCTCACGCCCGTCGAGGTGTTTCCGGTGCCGGCGGCCCTGCGCGTCCTGGTGGCCGTGGTGCGCCCGATCATGACCGCGCGCTATCTCGCGCGCTACCGTCGGGCGCGCACCCTCGACGATTCGTGCCTGCGGTACTACGAGGCGGGCGCGTGCATGAGGGGGCTGGTGCGCGCGGGGGAGGCGCGGGTGGCCGGTGACGCCAACCCACTCGACGCCTCGTCGCTCGGCGAGCGCCTCGCCGCGCGCTTCGCCCGGGTGAGCGGGGTGCCGGTGGCGCTGCCGCCGTGGCGCGGCTGACCGTGCTACCATGCCCGCGGAATCCGACCACCTCGCTCCGGAGAGGCCCATGAACGCGACCGATCTCGCCTACACCCCCGCCACCGATCTCGTGGCCTCGATCCGCTCGAAGGCCCTCTCCCCCGTGGACGTCACGCGCGCGCTGCTCGAGCGCATCGAGCAGGTGAACCCGAAGATCAACGCGTTCTGCACCGTGACCGCGGACACCGCGCTGGCCGCCGCGCGCGCCGCGGAGGCGGCGGTGATGAAGGGCGAGCGGCTCGGCCCGCTCCACGGCGTCCCGGTCTCGATCAAGGACCTGGCCCTCGTGAAGGGGGTGCCCGCCAAGTTCGGCTCCTACGTCTTCGAGCACCGCATCGGGGAGGTCGACGCTCCGTTCGTGCGGCGCCTGCGGGAGGCGGGCGCCATCCTGACCGGCAAGACCACCACGCCCGAGTTCGGGTGGAAGGCGCTCGGCGACAGCCCGCTCACCGGTGTCACCCGCAATCCGTGGAACCTCGCGACGACCTCCGGCGGCTCGAGCGCGGGGGCGGGCGCCGCGGCCGCCGCCGGCCTGGGCCCGCTCCACCAGGGCTCGGACGGGGCGGGCTCGGTGCGGGTGCCGTCGGCCTTCTGCGGCATCTACGGGCTCAAGCCGACCTTCGGCCGGGTGCCGATGTGGCCGGTCTCCAACACCGACAGCGCCTCGCACGTGGGCCCGATGACGCGCACGGTGGCCGACGCCGCGCTCATGCTGGCGGTGATGGCCGGACCCGACGACTGGGACCGCCAGTCGCTCGACGCGCCGCCCGCCGACTACGTGGGCCGTCTGCGCGACGGCGTCCGGGGCCTGCGCGTGGGGTGGAGCCTCGACCTCGGCTGCTGCCGCGTCGATCCCGAGATCGGCCAGGTGGCGCGCCGCGCCGCGGAGGCCTTCCAGGAGCTGGGCTCTACGGTCGAGGACGCGAAGGTGAGCCTGCCCGACACGCGCGAGATGATCCACCTGATGTGGAACGCGCACTACGCGGGCAACTACGGCGCCCACCTCGAGAAGTTCCGCGCCCGGATGGATCCGGGCCTGGTCGCGGCCCTCGAGGACGGCCGGCGCTACAGCGCGGAGGCCTACGTGGACATGCGGGGGCGCAAGCACGCCTACTGCGACGCGGTGCGCGCGCTCTTCGACACCTACGACCTGCTGCTCACGCCCACGGTGTCGGTGGCCGCCTTCGAGGTCGGACGCCTGAACCCGGCGCACTTCCCGCAGCACGCGTGGGACTGGTTCCCGTGGGCCGGCTTCAGCTACCCGTTCAACTTCACCGGCCAGCCCGCCGCCACCGTGCCGGCCGGCTTCACCGCCTCGGGCATGCCGGTGGGCCTGCAGATCGTCGGGCGGCGCCTGGCCGACCTCCAGGTGCTGCAGGCCTCGGCGGCGTTCGAGGAGGCGCGGCCGTGGGCGGCGAAGCGCCCGACGCTCGTCTGAGCGAGACGCCGCCGCCGGACATCCGATGAGCGCGAGCCGGCCGTACGACATCGTCACGTTCGACTGCTACGGCACCCTGATCGACTGGGACGGCGGCATCGCGGGCGCGTTCGCCCGGGCGGTGGCGGAGAGCGGCGGGGGGCTCGATCCCCGGCACGTGCTGGAAGTCTACGAGGAGATCGAGGCGGAGGTGGAGGCCGAGCGCTACCGGAGCTACCGCGAGGTGCTCACCGAGAGCACGCGGCGCATCGCCCGGCGGCTCGGCTGGGCCCTGCCCGAGGCGAAGGCCGGGTTCCTGGCCGAGAGCCTGCCGCGGTGGATCCCGTTCCCCGACACCAACCCCGCGCTCGAGCGGCTGTTCAAGGCCGGCTATCGCCTGGGCATCCTCTCGAACGTCGACGACGACCTGCTCGCGGGGACCCGCAAGCACTTCACGGTGCCGTTCGACCTGATCGTCACCGCGCAGCAGGTGGGCTCCTACAAGCCGGCCGACGGCCACTTCCTGACCGCGCGCGAGCGCATCGGGCCTGCGCGCTGGCTGCACGCCGCCCAGAGCCATTTCCACGACGTGACGCCGGCCCGCCGTCACGGGATCGCGTCGGCCTGGATCAATCGCAAGCGTCTGGTCCGCGGGGAGCCGCGGCCGGATCGCGAGCTCCACTCGCTCACCGAGCTGGCCGACTGGCTCGCCTAGGGGAGATCGATGGCACTCGAGCAGACGCTCAACGACACGCTCACCCAGGCCATCAAGGCCCACGACGCGCCGACCGCCGCGGTGGTGCGCATGCTCAAGACCAAGATCCAGGAGCGGCGCACCGCCAAGGGCTCGACCGGCCAGGTGGACGACGCGCTCGTGCTCGACGTGATCGGGGCCTACCGCAAGCAGATGCAGAAGGCGGTGGCCGAGTTCGACAAGGTGGGCGAGCGCGGGGCGGCCCAGGCCG
>DATFAJ010000038.1:0-9985 GCA_035254745.1 Candidatus Methylomirabilota bacterium
CGGGGCGCTAGCCGGCGCTCACACCGGCAGGTCGCGCTCGGCCGCGGCCAGCAGCCGCCCGAAGGCCTCCGGCAGCCGGATCTCTCGTCCCACCACGCCGGGACTGTAGCCCTGCAGCCAGTAGCTGTTGGTCGGGTGACCGCCGCCGGCCACGATCAGCACGAAGTTGTCCGGCGCGGCGGTGATGGGCCACGGGTCGAGGGCCGCGCTCTCCCGCGTCACCTTGCTGGCGTCGATCTCGATCCACGCGTGGCCGCCGGCGCGCCGGAGCTGCTCGGCCGGGATCCGCGAGTGCTCCCAGAAGAACTCGCGCATGGAGCGCTTCGTCCAGCCGAGGCCGGCCATGGCCTGGGCCACCACGCCCGGGATCATCAGGATGCCGGGCGTGCCGCGCTCGTAGCCGGCGAGGCCGGCCAGGTTCGGCACCCGCATGAAGTCGGCCATGCGGTGCATGCCCTGGAGCGCGTCCTCCGCCGGGGTCTCCTTCTTGGCCCCGCGCCGGCGGATGTTGGTGGCCCCGTTGGCGAACGCGAGCGAGATCGAGCTCCGCCCGGGCGCGAATCCGTGGCGCTCGGCGCCGTGGGCCGGCCAGCCCGGGGGCAGGCTCGCCTCGTCCTCGGCGAAGACGACGTTGGTGTAGCGCAGGCCGCCGTAGTTGGCCATCGTGCCGATGCCGGGCCGCGCCCCGCCCACGTTCTGCTGCATGAGCCGCAGCGCCCGCCCGATGCTGGCGCCGGCCGGCCGCCGCGGGTCCGGGCCGAGGCAGCCGAAGCCCGAGTTGAGACGGATCTGGTCGCCGATCGGCCCGTTGACGATCACCACCGGAAACGCGCTGCCGGAGGCGGCCTGGAGCTGCTCGCTGCCCGACTCGGGGTCGACGAACGCCTCGACCGCCGCCACCAGCACCGGCAGGTACTCGGGCCGCCCGCCCGCCATCGCGAGGGCGATCGCGCAGGTCTCCACGGTGGCCACCCCTCCGCGGGGCGGGAACGTGCCGATCACGTGCGCGCGCGGGAGCGGGGTGCCCTGGAGGATCCAGTCCACGCGCGATCGCGTCGCGGGCCACGCCGGCAGGCCGTCGCCCCACTGGTTGGCCAGCATCAGGTGGTTGACCTTGACGAGCGCGTCCTCGAAGGTCGCGGCCTCGACGGTGACCAGCGGGCTCTCCCCGCCCCCGCCGACGGCCGAGTGCGAGCGCCAGCGGGTCAGCCCGTCGTAGAACTCCTGCCGGCGCGCCTCGACCGGGCCGATGTCGCTCCCCGGGAGGAACAGCGCGATCGGGAACGTGACCATCGCCGCGTCGGGGGCGAGGCCGAGCCCGGAGACGGCGTTGCGCATGACCCCGACGAAGTCCTCGCGGGTGAGCGTGACGGTCGGGATGCCGTGGGCCTCGATCCGGGCGGCCGACCGGCCGCACGCGGTGGCGCAGGACCCTCAGGCCGCGTTGCCGATGATGACCGCGTCGACGCCGCTGCGCTTGACCCGCTCCGCGGTCTCCTCGCTGCCGATCAGGGCGTTGCCCTGCGGGAACGCGTCGATCGGCAGCACCTCGATGCCGGCCCAGTCGCGCTCCAGCAGCGACTTCAGCAGGGGAAGCATCCGGTAGGCCTGCCACTGCTCGTTGCTCACGAAGCCCACCCGCTTGCCCGCGAGCGAGTCCAGCCGGGGCGCGTGGGGCCGCTTCACCTCGAGCCGGCCGCAGGGGTCGAAGAACTCGATCGTCGCCATGGGCCGATCCTAGCACGACCGCCATCTCGTCGTTGACCGGCGCAGGCCAAACGAACGACAATGCCCCACCATCTCGTCCAGGAGGCCACCGATGCCGAAGCACGAGACGCTGCCACCGCAGATCGAGCAGTTCATCCACGACAACCCGCAGGGAGTGCTGACCTCGTTCCGGCGGAACGGCATGCCCCAGCTCAGCATCGTCACCGTCTATCCGCGCGACGGCGGGGTGGGGATCTCGATCACCGAGACCCGGATGAAGTTCAAGAACCTGCTCCGCGACCCGCGCTGCTCGGTGCTGATCTCGCACGCCGACTGGTGGTCGGGCTTCCTGGTCTTCGAGGGCCGGGCCGAGCTCACCCACTCCGGCAACGCCGATCCGGAAACGCTGCGGCTGGCCCGCCGCCACATCTTCAGCGCCACCACGCGCCGCCGCAGCCGGGACTGGGAGGAGTACGACCGCATCACCGCGGCCGACAAGCGCGTCGCGATGGTCCTGCGGCCCGAGCACGTCTACGGCACCGCGCTGGCCAAGATGCGGGAGGCGGCGGCGAAGTAGGCGGCGGTCGGCCGGCCCGATCGATGGCCAACGCGCTCACGGTGGCCCGGCTCCTCCTGGCCGTGCCGTTCGCGCTGTGCATGGCCGCCGCCGATGCACGACACGCCGCGTGGGCCGCGGTGATCCTGGCCGCGGCGATCGCCAGCGATCTGGCCGACGGAGCGCTCGCCCGCCGCCTCGGCACCGCCTCCGCGGCGGGGCGCCTCCTCGATCACACCGTGGACGTCCTCTTCGTCACGACCGGCCTCGTCGCGGCCGCCGCGCGGGGCGCGTTCCCGTGGATCCTGCCGGTCCTCGTCGCCGCCGCCTTCGCCCAGTACGCGATCGACTCCTACGTCGTCGCCCGCGCCCGCGAGCTCCGCCCGAGCCGTCTCGGGCGATACAACGGCATCCTCTACTTCGTGCCCCTGGGCGGCGACATCGCGGTCCGCCTGGGCGGCCAGGCCCTCCGTCCGCTCGTCACCGCGCTGGCGTGGGTGCTCGTCGCGAGCACGCTCGCGTCGATGGGCGAGCGCCTGTTCCTCGCGGTCACCGCGGGTCGGCGAAGAGCGCCCGCGTCGCCCGACGGAGAAACACGAGCCCGACCGCCGCGTTGAACAGCACGAAGAAGTTGTGCTGGACGAATCCGAACGCGGTCATCTCGCCCGGGCGGTCGGGGAAGAGGAGGACCCAGAGGACGATGGCCACCGAGTGCATGGGCCCGGGAGTGGCCGCCCCGAAGAAGATCACCGGGAGGTAGCCGAGCATCTGCCGCGTGCTCGCCGGGACCCCGAAGAGCCCCAGCGCGAGCGTGTATACCACGACCGCGACCAGCATCGCGGGCGAGCGCAGCGCGATCACCCCCGCGTAGTGCCAGACGGTGGCCTGCCGGAAGGCGCGGAAGAGCGGCCGCTCGCGCAGCGCGCGGCCGACCGCGAGCCGGCCGGTGAAGAACAGGTGGAAGAGGACGAAGAACGCCGCCGACGCCGCCGCGACCCAGGGGATGGCGTGGAAGACCGCCGGGAAGCGCTCCCACTCGAGGAGGACGCCGACGGTCGCCCAGCCGAGCAGGTAGTAGTACTCGCAGAACATGATGAAGAGCATGCTCGAGCCGACTTCCCAGGCGGGAATGCCCTCGCGACGGCTCACGTAGAGCGCGATCGCCCCCTTGCTCACCTGCTCGTTGACGATGGAGAGGATGTAGGCGCTGGCGCGGATCGGCAGCACGTCCCGGTACCGGAGCCGGCGCGCGTTGAACCAGGAGATCACCCGCCAGACCACGAGGCTGTCGACGAGCAGGAAGACCAGGCAATAGGGCAGCATCAGCGCGAGCCACCGGAGCCAGCTCACCTCTCCGAAGACCGCGGCGAGGTAGGGACCCAGGCGCCGACCGCCGGCCGCCGCGGCGCGATCGAGCCGAACGTAGAGGTAGGCGAAGCAGGCGGCGGTGACGAGCCACGGCAGGAGCCGCTGCCAGAGCGGCGGCCGACGCCCGGGAGGGGCCGCGGGCGCGCTCATCCAGGCGGCTCCGGCTCGAGGCTGTGCCGGATCATCTCGTCGAGCGAGGTCAGGCGGAGCCCGAGCGCGGCGGCGGCCGGCGCCGGGTCGAGGCTCGTGTCCGCGGTGATCACCTCGAGCGCGTCGGGGGAGAAGCCGGGGCCCGCGGCGCGGCGGCGGAGCGCGAGCGCGAGGCGGACGAGGGGGGTCGGAACCGACCACACGCGCACGCGCCGGCCCGCGAGCTGCGCCGCCCGGCCGAGCAGGTCCCGCTGCGCGAGCGAGACCGGGCCGACGAGGTCGAGGATGCAGCCGGGGCCGAGGGCGGGATCGGTGGCCGCGAGCGCCGCTCGCGCGAGATCCTCGACGTCGAGCGGCTGCTGGAGCACGCGGCCGCCCCCCGGCATCAGCGCGACCGCGTGGCCCAGGTGACGGCGGAGCGCGGCCGCCCCCTCGGTGCCGCGCCCGAGCAGCAGCGGCAGCCGCAGGATGGCGTAGGCGAGCCCCGAGGCGCGCACGAGACCCTCGGCCGCCCCCTTGCTCCGCCAGTAGCGGTTCGTCGCGCCCGGATCGGCACCGACCGCGCTCGCGAGGACCAGCCGGGGCACACCGCTCCGCTGCGCGGCCGCCACCACCCCGCGCGTGCTGGCGACGTTCGCTTCCTCGTACGTCGAGCCCGGCCGCTCGACGAGGATCCCGGCGAGGTGGATCACCGCGGCCGCGTCCCGGAACGCGGCCTCGAGGGTCGCGGGATCGGCGTAGGAGATGCGCGCGACGCGGCTCGCCCCACCGGGGAGCGGGCCGAGCGCCCGCGCGGCCCGGTCGGAGCGCACCGCGGCCACGATCTCCCGCGGCGGCGTCTCCCGCGCCGCCTGACGAAGAATGGCTCGCCCGGCCGCGCTGTTGGCGCCGGTGATGACGACGGTCAAGCGGCCGGCGAGCCGGGCAGGACGCGGAAGAGATACACGCTGCTCGAGGTCGGAACCCGCTGGCCGGGGTATTTCTTGCCCTTGCTCTCCAGCACCGCCGCCCGCTCGACCGGGTCGGTCACGAGCGCCAGGGTCCGGTCGTAGACCCGGCCCCCGATCTTCAAGCGCACGTGGGGATCGCGCATGACGTCGGCGGTCCACAGCTTGCCCTTCGGGAACGGAGAGCCTTCGCGGAAGACGGACGTGAGGTAGAGCTGGCCGCCGTGGGCAACGCACGTGATCGTCACCGAGTGGGGCAGCAGGTACCGGGTCCGCGTCTCCAGATAGATGGTCGGGTACTGATCGGTGAAGGACCAGTCGGTCACCGGGGTCGTCACGCGCTCGCCGGCCAGCCACAGGCCGGGGCGTCGCTCGTGCGGATCGAGGCCGACGACGCGCAGCACGAGGAGCGCCACGACGGCGCAGACCACCACCGTCGCGACGCCGATGAGGAAGATCCGTTTCATGCGCGAGCCTCCCGGGGGGTCAGGCGGTCAGGAGCCGGTGGGTGGGCGCCAGCAGGCGCTCGATGGGCAGGCCGTGAGAGCAGGCGCTCTGGCACGGCCGGGCCGCGCAGGACAGACAGGGCGCGGCGCCCCCCGCCAGGAGCGCGTACTCGTCGCGGGCGAGCCGCGCGTCGCCGTAGTCCACCGCGTACATCCGGGTCCGCAGCACCTCGCCGATCGGCACCCCGTAGGGGCACGCGCTCAGGCAGTCCTGGCAGCCGTGCCGGCATTGCGTCGCACCGTGCATCCGCGCGTAGCGGCGCAGGAGCGGCAGGTCCTCCCCCGCGGTCGATTGCCAGCCCGAGGCGCCGAGGTACTCGTCGATCCCGTCGCGGCCCGTCATCGAGATGATGAGCGTGTCCACGTTCCGGCTCGAGAGCACCCAGCGCAGGGCGGCCTGGGCGAAGGTGGCGCCGCCCCGCTCGAAGGAGCGCATGTCGTTCAGGCGCGCCCCCATGAGGACCTTCATCGCGACGACGCCGACGCCCTTGGCCTTCGCCTTCTGCAGCACCCGCGGCAGATCGGGCTGCCGCGCGACGAAGTCGAACGAGCGCGTGAACTGCTGGTAGAACGCGGGATCCTGGCCGAAGTTGTGGGCCACCAGGATCACGTCGACCGCGTCGGCGTCGAGGGCGTGGTCCAGGCAGGCGATCAGGCGTCCCGCGTGGCCGGACATGCCCACGAACCGGATCTTGCCCTGCTGCCGGGCGCGCGCGGTGAACTCGCGCCACTCGGGGTTCTTCAACCGCTCGACGTCGTTGACCGCGTGGTTGAAGTAGACGTCGACGTAGTCGGTGCCGAGCCGCCGCAGGCTCTGCTCGAGCGAGCGCATCATCGAGTCGCGGCCGTCGGTCGGGCTCGCGTAGGTCTTCGACGCGATGTGGACGCGGTCGCGCTTGCCGCGCAGCGCCCGGCCGATCGTCGTCTCCGACTCCCCGCCCCGGTAGCTGTCCGCGGTGTCGAAGTAGTTGATGCCGCGGTCGAAGGCGTGGCGGACGGTGTCCTCTTCCTCCGCGCCGAGCCGGCTCGCCCCGAACGAGACGTCGGACACTCGCAGGCCGGTGCGGCCGAGCGTCGCGTAGCGGCGCACCCGGACCTGGCCGCTCGGCTGGCCCCAGGCCCGCAGCGGCAGCGCGCTCAGCCCGAGGCCGGCCAGCGCGCCCCCCTGCAGCCACTCGCGCCGGCCGATCCGCTCGTCGCCCTCCGGTGTCTTCATCGCTCCCCCGTGTTCGGCCACGGATCCGGGCCCGCCTTCGATCAGGCCGCGGCGGCGCCCGGCCCCCGCAGCAGGCGGCCGGGCAGCCGTCCGGTCGGCGTGCCGTTCTCGAGCGTGACCTCGCCGTTGACGATGGTGGCCGCGATGCCCTCCGCCTTCTGCACCAGGCGCCGGGCTCCGCCCGGCAGGTCGCTCTCGACCGTCGGCATCGCCGGCTTCACCCGCGCGGCGTCGAACAGCACGAGGTCGGCCCGGTAGCCGGTCCGGAGCAGACCGCGGTCGGCCAGGCCCCAGGCGGCCGCGTTGTCGAAGGCGAGCTTGCGCACCGCCTGCTCGAGCGTGAACGCGCCCTTCGCGCGCACCCAGTAGCTCAGCATGTGGGTCTGGAGCGACGAGCCCATCTCCTGGCAGACGTGGGCGCCCGAGTCCGAGAACGTGGCCAGGGTGCGCGGGTGCCGGAGCATGCCGAGCAGGTGGTCCGGGTGCTCGTTGACGATCGGCTGCACGAACACCTGGTTGTCGTTCGCGAGCGCGAGGTCGATCATCACCTCGACCGGATGCTTCCCCTGGGCCGCCGCGAGCTGGGCCACGGTGGGGTCGTTCCAGTCCACGTCCTTCATGGCGTAGAGGTTGTCGTAGTCGGGTCGGCGCGGATCGGTGGTCGCGGCCCCGCCGCCCTGGAAGACGTTGTCGCGGGGCTTCATGTGCGCCTCCTCCGCGATCAGCGTCCGCCGCGTCGCGGGATCGCGGAGCCGCCGCTTCTGCTCGGCCAGCGGCAGGCGTCGGAGCTCGCGCCACGCCGGCAGCACGTCGAAGGGCAGATACGACTTGAGCGAGAAGATCGCGTTGATCGAGCGGGTGCCGGTCTGCCCCCAGACGCGGGCGCCCGCCGCCGCGCACTCGTCGAGGTACTCGAGCTGGTAGGTCCACGGGTTCGGATCCACGCCCTGGCGGCTCGAGATGGTGCCGAACATCACCGGCCGCCCGCTCTCGAGCGCCACCCGCTTGAGCCGGGCCAGGAACGCCCGCTGGGCCGCGCCCCCCGAGATGTCCGGCCCCACCTGGAAGATGCCGGCGCCGAGCTCGCCCATGACGCCCACGAGCCGGTCGACCTCCGACCAGTCGGCGATGCGGCTCGGAACCGGGGTGTCGTCCGGCGTCACGTGGGTCGTCGAGCGGGAGCTCGAGAAGCCCATCGCCCCGGCGCGGATCGCCTCCCGGACCGCCGCGGCCATGCGGGCGAGGTCGTCCTCGGTGGCGGTCTCGGAGAGCGCCCGCTTGCCCATGACGTACATGCGCAGGGCGGAGTGGCCGATGTAGGCCCCGTAGTTGATGGCCTTGGGCAGGCGATCGACGGTCGCGAGGTACTCGGGGAAGGTCTCCCACGTCCAGTCGATGCCGGTCAGCATCGCCTCGGTCGGGATGTCCTCCACCGCGGTGAGGCAGCGGGCGAACCACTCGCGCTCCTCCGGCCGGCACGGCGCGAGCGCGAAGCCGCAGTTGCCCATGATCACGGTGGTGACCCCGTGCCAGCAGGAACAGCTGCCGATCGGATCCCACGCCACCTGGGCGTCCATGTGGGTGTGACCGTCGACGAAGCCGGGCGCGACGACGAGGCCGTCGGCGTCGATGACCCGCTCCGCCGTCGACCCGATGCGCCCGATCTCGACGATGCGGCCGTCCCGCAGGCCCACGTCGCCCTGGTAGCGGGCCCCGCCCGTGCCGTCGACGATCGTTCCGCCGCGAATCAAGAGATCGAGACTCATGCCGTCCTCCTGGGGTGGCCGCCGCTCATTGTACCTGGAGGACCCTCTCCAGGCGCCGGGCGATCTCCTGCTTGGGCTGGACGCCCACCAGGCGGTCGACCTCGCGACCGTCTCTCAGGACGAGCAGGGTCGGGATCGAGCGCAGGTCGAAGCGCGCCGCGGTCCGGGGATTGTCGTCCACGTTGAGCTTCACCACCCGGACGCGGCCCGCCAGCTCGGTGGCGAGCTGGTCGATCACCGGCGCGATCATGTGGCACGGCCCGCACCAGGGCGCCCACGCGTCCACCAGCACCGGCAGCGGCGAGCGCTCGACGTCCTGGGCGAAGCTCGCGTCGGTCACCGGCTGCGGCTTGCCGACGGGCAGCGGGGCCCGGCACTTGCCGCAGACCGGCGCGAGCCCCCGCGCGACCCGATCGGGCGGGACCCGGTTGGTGGCCCCGCAGGCCGGGCAGGCGACCAGCAGCGGCTCCATCCCTAGCGCGCCGCGCCACCCGGCGCGTGGACGAACGGCAGCTTGGCGAACTTCGCGCGGTCCACCTCGATGACCAGGGTGACGCCCCCGGGGTTCCGCCACGGGAACTCCTTGCCGGTGTACTTGCGCGCGGTGACGTCCTTCACCGCGAAGGATGGGTCCGGGCGGAGCTCCACCACCCGGCCGCGGAGCTGGGCCTCGGTGTAGGGATCCTCGACGTCCACGATCGAGAGCGCCACCCGGGGATCCCGCCGGGCGTTCTTCGCCTTGAGCGAGCTCTCGCTCGTGCCGACGAGGATGCGGTCGCCCTCGCGCATGACCCAGACCGGAGCGTTCTGCGGCGAGCCGTCCGCCATGATCGTCGCGAGGTGGGCGAAGTTGGGGCCGTCGATCAGCTTCCGGACGTCGTCGGACAGTGCCATGGCCATGCCTGCCTCCTTGCCGCGGGTCGAGCCTCGGTGGCCATTCTGCCCCGACCCGGGCGGCCACGCCACCTCCCGTCGAGCCGGGCAAGGCGGTCGTGCGGGCGATCCGGACGATGCGTTATGATCCCGCCCATGCGCCTGCAGGGTCGGGTGGCGGCGATCACCGGCGGCGCGCTCGGCATCGGGCGCGCGACCGCGCTCCTGTTCGCCGAGGAGGGCGCGACGGTCGCGCTCGGCGACGTGCAGCTCGAGGCGGCCCAGGAGGTGGCGCGCGAGATCACCCGGCGCGGCGGCCGGGCGATCGCGATCGGACTGGACGTGGGCGACGCGGCCCAGGTGCAGGCCTTCGTGGATCGCGTGGCCGGCGAGCTCGGCCGGCTCGACGTGATGTTCGCCAACGCGGGCATCGCCCACTCCGCGCCGTTCCTCGAGCACCCCGAGGCCCAGTGGCAGCGGGTGCTGCGGGTGAACCTCACCGGCGTGTTCCTCTGCTGCCAGGCCGCGGCCCGCCAGATGGTGCGCCAGGGGGGCGGGGGGCGGATCATCACCACCGCCTCGATCAACGGCTTCCGCGGCGTGGAGAACCTCGTCGGCTACAACGCGGCCAAGGCCGGCGTCATCGAGCTGACCCGCACCATGGCGGTGGAGCTGGCGACGCATCGCATCGCGGTGAACTCGATCGCCCCGGCCCAGATCGACACCCGGCTCACCCGGAGCCTGCCCGAGCCCGCGCGGCGCCGGCGGGTGGAGCGGATCCCGATGGGGCGCTTCGGCGAGCCCGAGGAGGTCGCCCGCGTCGCGCTCTTCCTCGCCTCCGACGATGCCAGCTACGTCACCGGCCACACCCTCGCGGTGGACGGCGGCTACCTGGC
>DATFAJ010000039.1:0-4186 GCA_035254745.1 Candidatus Methylomirabilota bacterium
GAGCGATCAATGAAGCGTGCGAGCGCGATGGCACAGGTGTTCCTGCTGATCCTGGCGCTGCTGGGCGTGGGGCTCACCGGAACCGCCTGGGCCCAGCCCAAGACCGAGCTCACGGTGGCGCTGTCGAGCTTCTCCACCGAGGTCCTCGATCCGCCGCTGGGCGGCCACCTCGTGAAGTACTACCTGTCGATGATCTTCGACTACCTGGTGGGCACCACTCCGGACGGGCATCCCTCGCGCGAGGGCGGCCTCGCCACGCGCTGGGAGAGCTCGCCCGACTTCAAGCGCTGGACCTTCCACCTCCGCAAGGGGGTCAAGTTCCACAACGGCGACGAGGTGACCGCCGAGGACGTGAAGTTCAGCATCATGCGAAACATCGGCAAGCGCTCCACCACCGGCTACGCCGGGCCGCTCCGCACCCTGATCGCGGACATCGAGACGCCCGCGCCGGACCGGGTGGTGATCGTCACCAAGGAGCCGACCCTCATCATCCCCACCTATCTCTCGCGCTCGCTGTCGAGCGAGGGCATGATCGTGCCCAAGAAGTACGTGGAGGCGGTCGGCGACGACGTCTTCGCCCGCAAGCCGATCGGCAGCGGCCCCTACAAGTTCGTGGAGCAGGTGACCGGCTCCCACATCAAGCTCGCCGCGGTGGACAGCCACTGGCGCATCGGGACGCCCAAGTTCAAGACCATGATGTTCCGCCTCGTGCCCGAGGAGACCACCCGCATCGCGCTCCTGCGCCGGGGGGAGGTCGACGTGGCCGACGTCAGCCGCGAGCGCGTGGCCGAGCTGGAGCGGGAGGGCTTCCCGATCCACTACCGGCGCGAGGAGGCCATCCTGACCATGTGGTGGATCCTGGGCCCCGACGGTCCGGTGGCGCCGACCAAGGACAAGCGCGTGCGCGAGGCCCTCAACCTGGCCATCGACCGCGCCGAGATCGCCCAGTCGATCTTCGGCGGCAAGGCCGAGCCGGCGTCGGTGCCGCTCGGGCTCTCGTGGTCCTTCAAGGACGTGGGCTTCAAGCCGACGCCCGAGATGATGTACCCCTACGACCCGGCGCGCGCCAAGAAGCTCCTGGCCGACGCGGGAGTGGGCACCGGCTTCAATCTGGATATCTACGCCTATCAGCTCCCCGGTCTGCCCGAGGGCAAGACCCTGGCGGAGGCGGTGGCCGGCTACTGGGAGAAGCTCGGCATCAAGACCCGGCTGATCCCGGTCGACTACCCGGCCTTCCGCAAGGCGTGGGTGGACCGGGCGAGCCCGGGCGCGGTCGGCTACTTCAACATCGCCAACCGCGACTGGATCGGCGCCTACGCGCTGCTCGAGAAGATGGCGTACACGCCGGCCAAGGGCAACGCCACCGTCAACGACCCGGAGATCGACGGCATGATCTCGCAGGTCATGCGCCAGACCGACCGCGAGAAGATCAACGCGCTCATGCGCAACGTGTACACGCGCCTGCGCAGCGAGCACTACGGGGTCCCGGTGGTCTACCTGCACTCGCCCTACGCGACCTCGAAGACCCTCGGCAAGTGGAACGTGGGCTCCGTCATGTACGACCTCTTCTTCGACGTGCTCGCCTCCGGCAAGTAACCGAGCGCGCGTGATCGACCCCGAGCGCATGAGTGGTGCGGTGGGGGGGCATGGGGGAGGAGCGCCGCCGCTCCCCCCCATTCAGAACAAGCCGTCCAGGCTTCTGCCTTAGAGCGCCGGCACCCACATGCTGCGCTTCGTCGCGGCCCGGCTCCTGCAGTCGCTGGTGGCGCTCGCCATCATCTCGGTGGTGGTGTTCGTGCTGGCCCGTGCCACCGGCGACCCGCTCTACCTGATCCTGCCGATGTCGGCCTCGCAGGAGGACTTCGACAACGCCCGTCGCTATCTCGGCCTGGACCGGCCCTACCTCGAGCAGTACCTCTCCTTCGTGGGCCGCGCGGCGATCGGTGACTTCGGCACGTCGCTGCGGGCGCGGCGCCCGGTGAGCGAGCTGATCCGCGAGCGGCTGCCCAACTCGCTGAAGCTGGCCGTGTTCGCGATGGGCGTCTCGCTCGCGATGGCGTTTCCGCTCGGCATCATGGCCGCGGTGCACAAGGGCTCCGGCCTCGACCGGCTCGCCCAGATCGTCTCCGTGCTGGGGCAGTCGCTGCCCACCTTCTGGGTGGCGATCCTGCTGGTGGAGTTCGTGGCCGGACGCCTGCAGTGGCTGCCCGCGGGCGGCATCGAGGGCTTCACGAGCTACATCCTGCCCGGCTTCACCCTCGGCTGGTTCGTGGTGGCCGGGCTCATGCGGCTGCTGCGCTCCGGCATGCTCGAGGTCCTCGACTCCGAGTACGTCAAGCTGGCGCGGGTGAAGGGGCTGGGGGAGGGGCGGGTCATCTGGCTGCACGCGCTCAAGAACGCCCTGATCCCGGTGATCACCTTCGCCGGCATCTACTTCGCGATCCTGGTGACCACCGCGATCGTGGTGGAGACCGTGTTCGCCTGGCCCGGCCTCGGCCGCCTGGCCTACGAGGGCATCAGCTCGCGCGACTTCCCGGTGATCCAGGCGGTGGTGCTGACCACCGCGGCCATCGTCGCGGTCGTGAACCTCTGCGTCGACTGCCTCTACGCGCTCATCGACCCGCGCATCCGTTATGCGCGCTGAGCCGGCCACGGCGACGCTGCCCGAGGCGGCCGTGGCCGTCGACGCGGCGCCCCGGCGCGGCTGGCGACTGCCGCGGTTCCCGCTGGTGGTGATCGGGTTCTTCGTGGCGGTGGCGGCGGTCGCCCCGCTGCTCGGCCTGCCCGACCCGACCGCGCAGGCCCTGCGGGACCGCTTCCGGCCGCCGGCGTGGCAGGAGGCGGGGAGCTGGACGCATCCGCTCGGCACCGACCGACTCGGCCGCGACCTGCTCTCGCGCATCGTGTGGGGTGCGCGGGTGTCGCTCGCCGCGGGCGTGCTCACGGTGCTGGTGGCGAGCGCCTTCGGCGCCGCGGTGGGACTGACCGCCGGCTACTACGGCGGCCGCGTCGACGCCGTCCTGATGCGCGTCACCGACGCCACCATGTCGTTCCCGGTGATCCTGCTCGCCCTGATCCTGGCGGTCACGGTGGGCCCGAGCTTCGCCAACGTGGTGACCGCGATCGCGGTCATCCTGTGGGCCCGCTACGCGCGCGTCATCCGGGGGCAGGTGCTCACCCTCATGCAGCTCGACTTCGTGGCCCAGGCCCGCATCGCGGGGGCGGGGGCGTGGCGGATCATCACCCGGCACCTGCTGCCCAACACCCTCGGCACGCTGCTGGTGCTGGTCACGCTCCAGATCGGCTACGTGATCATCGTGGAGGCGTCGCTCTCGTTCCTGGGGGCGGGCATTCCGCCGCCCACGCCGGCCTGGGGCTCCATGATCGCGGAGGGCCGCGACTTCGTGACCAGCGCGTGGTGGGTCTCGCTCTTCCCGGGCCTGGCGATCCTCCTCGTGGTGCTCGCGTTCAACCTCCTCGGGGACTGGCTGCGCGATACCTTCGACCCGAAGCTCCGACAGCTCTGAGCGCGGCCCCGCCCGTGTCCGGCTCGCCCCCGTCTCGTCCGGTCATCGACGTCCGCGACCTCCGCACCCATCTCGTGACCCGCTGGGGCACCGTGAAGGCGGTGGACGGGGTCTCGTTCAGGGTGGCGGAGGGCGAGACGCTCGGCCTGGTGGGGGAGTCGGGCTCGGGCAAGAGCATGACGTGTCTCAGCCTGCTGCGCCTGGTGCCGCGCCCGGCCGCGCGCATCCTGGGCGGGCAGGTGTGGCTCGACGGCGAGGACCTGCTCGCCAAGACCGAGGCCGAGATGCGGAAGATCCGGGGCCGGCGGATCGCGATGATCCTGCAGGACCCGATGAGCTCGCTCAACCCGGTGTTCTCGATCGGCATGCAGATGCGCGAGGCGGTCGGGCTCTACCACGGCCTGCGCGGACGCGGGCTCGCCGCGAGGGCCGCCGAGCTGCTCGCCGCGGTGCGGATCCCGTCGCCTGCCGAGCGGCTGCGCGCCTTCCCGCACCAGCTCTCGGGCGGCATGCGCCAGCGGGTGGTGGGGGCGATGGCGATCGCGGCGCCGCCCCGCCTGCTCATCGCCGACGAGCCCACCACGAGCCTCGACCTCACCATCCAGGCCCAGTACCTGGGCCTGCTCGAGGAGCTGCAGGAGCGGCACCGCCTGGCCCTG
>DATFAJ010000040.1:0-15098 GCA_035254745.1 Candidatus Methylomirabilota bacterium
GGCAGGGTCATGCGTGCTCCTCCTATTCGAGTGGGACTTCCGTGCTCTTCGGAAACGCGTAGAATCCTGCCACGGGAAAGGAGACTTGACCATGCCCAATGCGCCCTACCGCATCTACGCCGTGCGCTACGCCCACCGCGCATGCACCACCTCGGAGGCGTTCTACGGCGACTACCACCGAGCCCCCATGACCATGGACTACTTCGTGTGGGCGCTCACCAACGGCACCGAGACGGTGGTGGTGGACCTCGGATTCACCGAGGATGTCGGCACCCGGCGGGGCCGGCAGTTCCTGCGCTGCCCGGGCAAGGGCCTGGCCGAGATCGGGGTGGAGGCGGCCTCGGTGAAGCACGTGATCCTGAGCCATTTCCACTACGACCACGTGGGCAACTACGCGCTCTTCCCCAACGCGACCTTCTACGTGCAGGACTCCGAGATGGCGTTCTACACCGGCCGCAACGCGGCCCTGCCCGCCTTCCGCCACTCGGTGGAGGTCGACGACGTCTGCGCGATGATCCGCCTCAACTACGACCGACGCATGCAGTTCGTGGACGGCTCACGCGAGATCGTGCCCGGGATCGCGGTGCACCACGTGGGCGGCCACACCGCGGGCATGCAGATCGTCACGGTGGCGCACGCGCGCGGCCGGGCGGTGGTGGCCTCCGACGCCTCACACTACTACCGCAACTTCGAGGAGGGCATCCCGTTCAACACGCTCCAGGACCTGCCGCGGATGTACTCCGCCTTCGCGAAGATCCGCGAGCTGGCGTCCTCGGAAGACCTGGTGCTGCCCGGCCACGACCCGCTGGTGCTCGAGCGGCTCAAGCGCGTGGGGGACGGGATCGTGGAGATGTAGGGGGCCCCTCACCCTGCCCTCTCCCCTGAGGGGAGAGGGGTATGAGGTGGGGACGACCTTTGATAGGCGCGGGTGAACTCGGCGCCGAAGAGCACGATCTGGGCCGAGTAGTAGACCCAGGCGAGGATGAGGATGACCCAGCCCGCCGCCCCGTAGGCGGCGCCGAGCTCGCTGGTGCCGAGGTAGACGCCGATCGCAAGCTTGCCGACCGAGAAGAGCCCCGCGGTCACCGCGGCGCCCACCCACACGTCGCGCCACCGGATGGTCGCGTCCGGCAATACCTTGAAGATCATCGCGAAGAGCAGCGTGTGCACGATCAGCGAGCCCAGGAAGTCGGCCAGCTCGAGCACGCGGCCGATGCCCGGCACCCAGCCCCACCCGAAGCGGCCGAACGCGGCCACCGCGGCGCTCAGCACCAGCGAGACGCTCAGGAGGAAACCGGTGCCCAGCACCGCCGCGAACGACAGGAAGCGGGCCCGGACCATGGCCCAGAGCCCGCCGTGGGCCGGCGGCGGCACCTCCCAGATCGTGTTCAGCGCGGACTGGAGCTGGCTGAATGCGCTGGTCGAGCCGAAGAGCAGGACCAGGAGCCCGATGATGGTGGCGCGCGGGCCGGCCCCCTGCCGGCTCGCGCTCTGGATCAGGGACTGGATGGCGGTGGCGCCTTCTGCTCCCACCAGGCCACGGATCTGGCCCACGATCTCGCCCTGGGCCGCCTCGGGCCCGAACACCGCGCCGGCCACCGCGATCACGATGACCAGGACGGGGGCGAGCGAGAAAACGGTGTAGTAGGCGAGCGCCGCCCCGAGGGTCAGGCAGTCGTCCGCGCTCCACTTGATCGCGGCACGCTCGAGCACCTCCCAGACCGTTCGCACGATCCAGGACGCAGCAAGGCGCGTGCCGTCAGATCGGACAGACCAGGTGACCGAGGCGCTCGGTCAGCTTCGGGTTCTCCCGGTAGTCCACCGGGACGTCCACGATCGACGGGCCGGGACAGGCGAGCGCCTCGGTCAGCACCGGTCGCAGGTCGCGCGCCGAGTCGACCCGGAAGCCCCTGGCCCCGAAGGCGTGGGCGAGCGCCACGAAGTCCGGGTTGGTGAACTCGACCCCCGACTCGCGCCCGAGGCGTGTCTGCTGCTTCCACTGGATGAGGTTGTAGCCGCCGTCGCGGAAGATCACGTTGACCACCGCCAGGCCCAGCCGCCTCGCGGTCTCGAGCTCCTGGACGTTCATCAGGAAACCGCCGTCGCCGCTCACCGCCACCACGTTCACCTCGGGGTGCACGAGCTTGGCCGCCACCGCGGCGGGGAGCGCGAACCCCATCGCGGCGAGGCCGTTGGAGATCAGCACACGGTTGGGCTCGTAGGCCGGGAAGGTGCGGGCGATCCAGAGCTTGTGGCTGCCCACGTCGGAGATCAGGATGTCCTCGCGGCCCATCACCGCCCGCAGGTCGCGCAGGATGCGCTGCGGCTTGATTGGAAACGTGTCGTCGTCCGCGCCCTCGGCGAGCTGCTCGAGGATGAACCGGCGCAGCTCTCGATAGGGCGCGGGGTCCTTCTGGCCCTTCACGAGGCCGTTGAGCAGCTCGAGCGCTTCGCGCACGTCCGCCACCACCTCGACCGCGGGCTGATAGTAGCCGTCGACCTCGGCGGGCGTGAAGTCGACATGGATGATGCGCTTCTTGCGCTCGGGGTTCCAGAACTTGGGCGCGTACTCGACCAGGTCGTAGCCTACCGCGATGATCAGGTCCGCCTTCTCGAAGCCGTACGAGACGTAGTCGCGCGACTGCAGGCCGGCGGAGAGCAGCGCGAGCGGATCGTCGTAGGGCATCGCGCCCTTGGCCATGAAGGTGTTGACCACCGGGATGCCGTGGGCGCGGGCCAGCTCGCGCAGCTCCCGGGAGGCGCCGCCGCGGATCACCCCGTTGCCCGCGAAGATGAGCGGGAACGACGCGGCCTCGATGAGGCGCGCGGCCGACTGGAGCGCCTGGCGGTCCGGCGAGGGGCGCCGCGGTCGCTCGGTCGACAGGGGCTCGCCCTCGGCCGGCTCCTCCGCCACGTCCTCCGGCACCTCGACGTGACAGGCGCCCGGCTTCTCGGCCTCCGCGATCTTGAAGGCCTTGCGGACGACCTCCGGGATCACCACCGGCATCTCGGCCCGGGTGTTCCACTTGGTCAGCGGGCGCAGGTGCTCGACGATGTCCAGGTACTGGTGCGATTCCTTGTGGATGCGGTCGCGCCCCGCCTGCCCGGTGATGGCCACCAGCGGCGCATGGTCGAGGTTGGCGTCGGCGATCCCGGTGACCAGATTGGTGGCCCCCGGCCCGAGCGTGGAGAGGCACACCCCCGCGCGTCCGGTGAGCCGGCCGTAGGCGTCGGCCATGAACGCGGCGCCCTGCTCGTGCCGGGTGGGCACGAAGCGCACGGTCGAGTCGGCGAGCGAGTCCAGGATGTCGAGGATCTCCTCGCCCGGCACCCCGAAGACGTAGCGCACGCCTTCGTTCTCGAGACAGCGCGCGATCAGGTCCGACGATCTCATGGCTCCCGGCTCAGTCTACGCCCGCCCCGGTGACGCGGCCAGCCGACGACCGATTGCCGCGCAACCAAACGAGGTCCATCCTCCTCTCGAGAAGAAAGGGAGGAGACCGCCATGAGCATTCAATCCGTGAATCCGGCGACCGGCGAGGTCCTCGAGACGCTCGAGCCGACCTCTCCCGCGCAGATCGAGCACATCCTGACCAGGGCGCACGCCGCGTTCATCGAGTGGCGTGCGCAGCCCTTCGCCCGGCGCTCCGCGCTCATGCGCGCGGCGGCAAGCGAGCTGCGGGCGCGGAAAGCCGAGTACGCGCTCACCATGACCCGCGAGATGGGCAAGCCCATCGTCCAGGCGGAGGCCGAGGTGGAGAAGTGCGCCGGCACCTGCGACTACTACGCCGAGCACGCGGAGGCGTTCCTCCGCGAGCAGCCGCGCGAGACCGACGCCTCCCGCAGCTACGTCCGCTTCGACCCCCTCGGGGTGGTGCTGGCGGTGATGCCGTGGAACTTCCCATTCTGGCAGGTCTTCCGCTTCGCGGCCCCCGCCCTCATGGCGGGCAACGCCGGCATCCTCAAGCACGCCTCCAACGTGCCGCGCTGCGCGCTGGCCATCGAGGAGGTATTCCGGCGGGCGGGCTTCCCGGAGGGGCTCTTCCGGACCGTGCTGGCCGACTCCGGCGTGGTGAAGGGCCTGATCGCCGACCCGCGCATCGCCGCGGTCACCCTGACCGGCAGCGAGCGCGCCGGCCAGGCGGTCGCGCAGCAGGCGGGCCACGAGATCAAGAAGACGGTGCTGGAGCTGGGCGGCAGCGACCCGTTCATCGTGCTCGCCGACGCCGATCTCGAGGCGGCGGCCCGCGCGGCCGCGGAGGGCCGGCTCATCAACAGCGGGCAGAGCTGCATCGCGGCGAAGCGCTTCATCGTGGTGGAGCCCATCGCCGATCGATTCCTCGAGCGCTTCAAGAGCGAGCTGGCGTCGCGTCGCATGGGCGATCCCACCGCGCGCGACACCCAGGTGGGCCCCCAGGCGCGTGTGGACCTGCGCGACGAGCTCCACCGCCAGGTCGAGGAGTCGGTGAAGCGCGGCGCCCACACCCTGCTCGGCGGCCAGATCCCGGCCGGCAAGGGCGCGTTCTATCCGCCGACCCTGCTGGCCGCGGTCGACCGCGGCATGCCCGCCTTCGACGAGGAGACCTTCGGCCCGGTCGCCGCGGTGATCCGCGCCAAGGACGAGGGCGACGCCCTCCGGCTCGCCAACGACTCGTCCTTCGGCCTGGGCGCGGCGCTCTGGACGAGGGACCGCGCCCGCGCGGAGCGGCTGGCCGCGCAGATCGAGGCCGGCGCGGTGTTCGTGAACGGGGTGGTGAAGTCGGATCCCCGCCTGCCCTTCGGCGGCATCAAGCGCTCCGGCTACGGCCGCGAGCTTTCCGAGTACGGGATCCGCGAGTTCGTGAACGTCAAGTCGGTCTGGATCGCGTGACCGACCGCCCGGTCGGATCTACCCGGTAGCGATTACCGCGGCGGGGACCCCGGCGAGGTCCCCGCCCCGCGGCTCCTCGGCCTGATCACTCGGCCGAGGTCGGAAACTCCCGCAGCAGCCGGCGGTGGAAGTAGACGAGCGCTCCTCCCACCACCGCGATCCCGGCCAGCACGTGTCCCCCCAGGAACACCCACGGCGTCATCGCGTCGCGCACCCACTGCGAGAGCCCGTAGACCATGGCCACGAAGACGACGGCCAGGCAGCAGCCCAGCATGAAGATCAGCGCGAGCACTCGCTTCTCGCGCTCGGCCAGGGCGAAGAGTCCGGACACCGCGAGCCCGAACAGCACGAAGCCGGCGAGGTGAACCGCGGTGTAGCCGAGCACCGCCGGCATCGTCACCGCCACGTCGCGTCCGCCCCCTTCCCCGTGGAAGAGCGCGTTGCCGAGGAGCGCGGGCGTGCGCAGCGGCACCCCCGCCGCGACGTCCACCAGCAGGAAGAGCAGCATCGCGACCGCCGCGCCGATGAGCCCCACCGTGATGCCCTCGCGCATGACGTGCTCCGCGCGTCGCTTCGAGCCCGGTCGAGCCCGCTCGTACGGAACTGCTCTCGTCGTGGTCGGCATTCTCGTCCTCCGTTCTGTTGAGGTTGAGCGCGCTTCGAGTAGGTGCACGTTCCGCACCACCGTTTCGGGGAAAGAACTACGCGGGCGTCTTTACCGGAAGCGACTCGTCTCGCACGTCGCTCTGATCGAGATCGGCCTTGTTCCGCGTGCACTTCGCAGCTGGCACATCGCTTGCTCCCCTTGCCCTGGTGTCGCGGTCACCGCAAGCAGCACGCGACAGGGAGGACGCCATGAAAGAGCCGAAGGACAAGCAGACGCCGCGCATCGGTCGCAAGGATCTCCAGGATCCCGACCGTGACATCCGCGGTCCGCGCGAGGGTCGCGTGGATCGGGAGCCGGAGCGCAGCGATCGCGACGCCGGGGCGGGCCGGCCCGTTCAGCTCGACGAGGAGGGGCGTGCGCACCGCCCCGGGACGGACTCACCGCGTCCCGGCCACGACGGAGCCCCGGAGACCACCAAATGAGAACCACGACCAGAATCCCCCTGCTGGTGGGCACGATGGCGCTGGCCGCCACCAGCATGGGCGGTTGCATCTACAGCAGCACCGAGAAGGAGCGTGTCGTCCAGAGCCCACCCGCGCAGACGACGGTGATCGCGCAGGCGCCGGCGGACCGCGTGGTCACCTACCCCGAGGGTCGGTGGACGCTCTACGGAGACGGCACGAGCGCGTCGCCTCACTACTGGGTGTGGGTGCCGGCCGGCGCCACCCCGCCCCCGCCCCCGCCGCTGCCGCGGCGGTGACGGACGCTCACACGAACATCGGTCAACTCACCCAGTCTTCAAGGAGGAAGCACCCATGCGGTACGGACAGATGATGGCGATGACGGTTCTCGGCGCGCTCGTGGTGACCGCGCCGTTCGCAGCCCAGGCCCAGACGACGAAGGACAAGGTCGAGAACAAGATGGAGCAGGCGAAGGACTCGGCCAAGAGCACCACCCAGGAAGCGAAGACCGTGGTCAGCGACAGCTGGATCACCTCGAAGGCCAAGATCGCCCTCTTCGCAGATGAGCGGGTGAAGGGCTCGCAGGTGAGCGTCGACACCAAGAGCGGCATCGTTCACCTGCGCGGCAAGGTCGACAGTGCCGAGGCCAAGGCCGCGGCGGCCGAGGTCGCCTCCGGCATCGAGGGCGCGAAGTCGGTGAAGAACGACCTCCAGGTCGTGGCCCCGACGGCCCGCAAGGCGGTCGACGCCAATGACAAGGACATCGCCAAGGCGGTCGAGGCCCGCATGACCCGCGACGCCCAGCTGAAGAAGGTGGACGTCCGGGCCGACGGCGGCGTGGTGACCCTGACCGGCGAGGTCGCGAGCATCACCGCGGCGGCCAAGGCCTCCGAGCAGGCCCGCATGGTCTCCGGCGTGAAGTCGGTCAAGAACGAGCTGACCGTCCGCTCGGCCAACAAGTAACCGCGCGCGCGGGCGTGGAGGCATTCGATGGCGGGTGAGTTCGTGACGGACGTGAAGGAGATTCGCCGCCGCGCCCGCGCGCACATGGAGCAGGGCCCGGTCACCGCCGGGTACCGGGCGGACCGGGAGACGGTGATCCGGCTGTTGAACGAGGCGCTGGCGACCGAGATCGTGTGCGTGCTGCGGTACAAGCGGCACTACTACACGGCCTCCGGGATCCACGCGCAAGGGGTGGCCGAGGAGTTCGCGGAGCACGCCGCCGAGGAGCAGGCGCACGCGGATCAGATCGCGGAGCGCATCACGCAGCTCGGCGGCGCGCCCGACCTGGACCCGGAGGGCCTCACGGCCCGGAGCCACTCGGAGTACGTCCCGGGCGACGACCTGCTCGAGATGATCAAGGAAGACCTGGTGGCGGAGCGCATCGCGATCGAGTCCTACGCGGAGATGGTGCGGTACCTGGGCGATGACGATCCGACCACCCGGCGGTTGATGGAAGAGATCCTGGCGAAGGAAGAGGAGCACGCCGACGACCTGCGCACCTTGCTCGAGCGCCTGGCCGCCGAGAAGACGGGCGGGCGCTGAGGCGGGGGCGCAACCCCGGGTTTCGCCAAGGCGACCCGGAAGAGCCGGCGCGAGAGCGCCGGCGAAAGGAGACGAGAACCGCATGAGCACCATGGAGAAGGGACGCGAGAGTCAGCCCGGTCAGGGCCAGCCCGGACAGGGTCAGCCGGGGCAGGACCGCGACAAGGGCCGTCAGGGCCAGCAGCAGCAGGAGCCGGGCCGCAATCCGCAGCCCGGACAGGGCGAGCGCAAGCAGTAGTCGCCGCCATGAAGGCGGGCGGCGGGACATCCCGCCGTCCGCCGACCGGGCCCGGGGCACGGGCGTGCACGGAACGAACGTGGAAGGGGGGGACGCACAGTGTCACTCATTCTGATCATCTTGCTGGTGTTGATCCTGGTGGGGTCGTTGCCGGCGTGGCCGTACAGCTCGGGGTGGGGCTACTACCCGAGCGGCGGGGCCGGGCTCGTGCTGCTGGTGCTCATCGTCCTGCTCCTCTCGGGCCGGCTCTGATGAACGCCGGCGGGCCGGTGGCTCGGGTCGCGGCCGCGGCGGTCGTCGCCGCGGCGGGGCTGGGGCTGGGCTTGCTCTGGCTCGCCGGCCGCCGGCCCGCCGCGGTGCCGGTCGTGCGCTGCCCGATCCACGGCATCGCCTACGACACCGATCTCGAGGTCTGCCCCGACTGCGCCCGCACCGGCGAGGCGCTGAAAGGAAGGGAGTCATGAACGGAACACCGACGCTGTTCTGCCGGTCGTGCGGAACGTTTCGGGCGATCGAGGACTGGCGCGAGCGGGGCGAGGCCCTGGTGATCGAGCTCGCGCCGTGCGGCCACGTGCTCCAGCGGAGCGCCGGGGTCGAGTGGCCAATCCGGAAGGCGGCGTAGTCCGTGCCGCGTAGCGAGGAGAAATCCACCATGAGCCGATTCGTGCTGGGAGCGATCGTGGGAGCCATCGCGGTCTACGTGTGGGGCGAGGAGCTGCGGCGCTTCGCCAATACCAAGGGCCGCACCGCGCGGCTCGCCGCCGCGGACGGGCTCCGGTCCGTGCAGTCGACCGCGGAAGAGATCTTCGACAGCGCCAAGGACCAGGTCACGTCGACCCTGCAGGCGGGGCAGGACGTCCTGCGTCCCGCCCGCCCGACCCGGGACCGGCGATGACCGCACGGGCGGCGGTGGGGAACGCTCTGATCGCAGCCCTCCTGCTGACCGGCTGCGCGCTCGAGAGCACCTCGCCGCCGGCCACGGCCCGCCGGACCGAGACGCCGCCCCCCCCGGCGTCGAGCCAGTCGAGCCAGAAGTCGGTCGACCCGGCCCAGGTCGAGCGGCTGAAGAAGGCGATGATTCCCCTGCTCCAGGTGATGGACAAGCCGCGGCCGCCGAGCCAGGTCAAGGTCGGTATCATGGACGACCCGCAGATCAACGCGGCCAACGCGGGCAACGGCGAGTTCTACGTCACCACCGGGCTCCTGCAGAAGGCCAACGACGATCAGCTCCTCGCGGTGCTCGCACACGAGGTGGCCCACGAGGACCTCGGGCACGTGGCCAAGGCCCAGGCCCTCGGCACCGGGCTCGGCATCGGCGCGGTCATCCTCGACCAGATCATCCCGGGAGCCGGGCGGGTGGCGCCGATCGCGGGCGCGCTGATCTCGCGCAAGTACAGCCGCAACGAGGAGTACGCGGCCGATCGCCACGGCGTGGAGCTGCTCGAGCGGATGGGCCGCTCGAAGGACGTGATGATCAACACCCTGACCTGGCTGATGGACTCGCAGGGAGCGGCGGGCGGGAGCGGCGGCTTCTTCAGCACCCATCCCGCGACCGGCGACCGCATCGAAGAGCTGCGCCGCCTGTGAGGCGCCGGGGCCGGGTCGTCGCGGCCGCGCTCCTCGTCCCGCTCCTGACCGTCAGCGGGTGTGGTCACGTCCAGCCTCACCTCGAGCTCCCCGCGCTGCGGATGGGGGAGCCCGCGTTCCGCTCGACCCTGGTGGCCTACACCGGCAACGCGGTGGTTCCCGGCAACCGGGTCGATCTGCTCCTCAACGGCGACCAGATCTTCCCGGCCAAGATCGCGGCCATCCGCGCCGCGCGCAAGAGCATCACCTACGCCCAGTACGTCTTCGAGGAGGGCGCCCCCGCCGCCGACGTCGCGCAGGCTCTGGCGGAGCGCTGCCGGGCCGGAGTCACGGTCCACGTCCTGCTGGACGGGGTCGGAGCCCTCGCGATACCGTCGCAGTATCGCGACTGGATGACCGAGGCCGGCTGCGAGGTGGCGACCTTCCGTCCCCTCCGCCCGTGGACCATCGATCGAGCGAACGAGCGCAACCACCGCCGCATCCTGGTGGTGGACGGGACGCTCGGCTTCACCGGCGGCTCCGGCACCAGCGGCAAGTGGAGCGGTAACGGCAAGGAGGACGGCTTCTGGCGCGACACCGACGTGCGCGTCGAGGGGCCGGTCGTCGAGCAGCTGCAGGGCGCCTTCGCGGAGAACTGGCTCGAGGCGACCGGGGTGGCCCTGGGCGGCGCCGCCTACTTCCCCCGCCCGACCGAGATCAAGGACGGCGTCGACGCCCAGGTCGTGCGCAGCTCACCCGCGGGCGGCAGCGCGGCGATGTACACCATGTTCCTCCTCGCCATGGCCTCCGCGCGCCGCTCCATCTACATCACCAATCCCTACTTCGTGCCGGACGAGAAGATGGTGCTGACGCTGCTGCAGGCCCGGCGGCGCGGGGTGCGCGTCGTGCTGCTGCTGCCGGGCGCGATCGATCACAACATCGTGCGACAGGCCAGCCGGGGCGAGCTCGGCCGCCTCCTGAAGGAGGGCGTGGAGATCCACGAGTACCGGCCCGCGCTGCTGCACGCCAAGACCATGGTGATCGACTCCATGTGGGCCACGGTGGGCAGCACCAACCTCGACCGGCGGTCGTTCGCGCTGAACGAGGAGCTGAACCTCGTCATCTACGACGCCACCGTCGCCCGGCGCCTCGAGCAGGTGTTCGAGAAGGACCTCGCCCAGTCCCGTCCCGTCACCTACGCAAAATGGAACAATCGCGGGCTCCTGAGCCGGGTGCTCGAGCTCCTCGCCGAGCCGGTCCGAGGCCAGCTCTGATTGACCCGGACGGTACGCTTGTCTCATGAGTCGCCGGGCCACGCTCCTCATCGCCGCGCTCCTCCTCCTCGGCAGCGGCGACGGGTACTCCCGGGCCGCGACGGCCGCGCCACCCGACCTCCAGCTTCCGGTCCGCCACGCGGTGGGGGGCCTGTCGCCCGCCGAGCACGCGGGGAAGGCCTACAAGAACGTCGATCCCGAGTACCGGCGCGCCTCCTACTGGGCGCGGCTGCACTCGCTGATCATCGGCGGCACCTGGCTCTTCACCGAGCATCGGGTGGCACCGCTCCCCCTCGCCACCCCCGACCTCACCGCGCTCCACCGCGGCTCGCGCGAGGGCACCACCGTCACCTGGATCGGTCACTCCTCCATCCTCGTCCAGCTCGACGGGGTGACGTTCCTCACCGATCCGACCTGGGCGCGGCGGAGCGGGCCGTTCAGCGGGCGCATCGGCGTCCGTCGCTACACGCCGCCCGGCATCCCGTTCGATGAGCTGCCGCGCGTCGACTTCGTCCTGATCTCCCACGATCACTACGATCACCTCGACGAGCCCACCGTGCGCCGGCTCGCCCGGAGGTTCGACCCGCTGTTCATCGTGCCGATGGGCATCAAGGCCTGGCTCGCCGATCGCGGGATCACGCGCGTGATCGAGCTCGACTGGGGCGAGTCGGTGATCGTCCGCGGCCTGAGCGTGGTGTGCATGCCGGCCCAGCACGGCAGCGGGCGCACCGCGTTCGACCAGGGGCAGCGGCTCTGGTCGGCGTGGGCGGTGCTGGGGTCGAAGCGCTTCTACTTCGCGGGCGACACCGGCTACTATCGCCACTTCAAGGAGGCGGGTGACGCGCTCGGCCCCTTCGATCTCGCCGCCCTGCCGATCGGATCCTACACGCCGCGGGAGATCGCGCGGCCGGTGCACATCTCGCCCGAGGAGGCGGTGCAGGCCGGGCTCGATCTGCGCGCCACCCACATCCTGGGCGTGCACTGGGGGACGTTCGCGCTGGCCCGCGAGCCGTACGACGAGCCGCCTCGCCGCCTCGCCGCCGAGGTCGAGCGGCGCCACCTCGACCCCGCGACGGCCTGGATTCTCGAGCCCGGCGAGACCCGGACCTGGTGAGCCCCCCTCACTCTCCCAGAGGAGAGGGCAGGGTGAGGGGTGGTCTTACAGCCAGTAGTACGGGAACCGATAGTAGTCGTGCAGGCGGGTCTCGTACTCGCGGCTGAAGTCGGCGTCCGGGCGATACTCCGGCGCCTCCTGGATCCGCTTCTTCTCGATGTTCATCACCACCGTCTCGCGCTCCGGCGCCACGCTGCTGATCCAGGCGGTGGAGAGCACGACCTTCTTGCCGGGCAGCCAGTTGCCGGTGTCGATCACGAGGTAGCGGAGCTTCATCTCCTGATCGTCCACGATGAGATCGCTGACCCCGCCGATCTCGCCGTCGGTGGCGAGGATCTTGTAGTTCAGGATGTTCTTGACCGGTCGTAGCATGGGACGCTCCTTTCGAGGCTTGGTTTCCCCGATAACGAGCAACATCCATGCCCGGCCCTCAACCGCGGTGGGACCGCGGCTTTCGCCGGCGGGCGCCGGCCGCGCGAGCCGGAAGCGGAACGAACTACCGGGTCGTATCGATGACCTGCCACACTCCGTCCGGGTCGGTCGTCTCCTCGTGACGCCCGCCGCCGTACTCGCCGATCACGCGGCGCCAGAAGCTGATCGCGACCGCGTTGCGGGCCAGCTCGAAGACCTCCCACTTGCCGCGAAATCGATCGAAGAGGGAGAAGGCCGCGCGGCGGCCGATGCCCCGCCCGCGGTGCGAGCGGAGCACGAAGAACTCCGACATGCGGTAGTCCATGCCCGGCCGCATGTAGAGGGACGGCGCCTGGTTGACGAGCGCGAAGCCGACGCGGCGGCCGTCCGCCACGATGATCAGCGGGTGGTCGCGGTCGTCCTCGAGCCACCCGGCCCGATGATCCGGGATCCAGACCCCGTGATCGTCCAGCGTGTAGTACGTGAGGTCGAACTCGGAGAGGTCGTGCAGGTAGAACGGGTAGACGTTGGTCAGCCACTCCCGGTCGACCGCCGAGCGCCGCGCGTCACGCAGCTCGACGCCCACCGGCCCTCCGGCCGCCGGCGCCCGCCCCTAGCGGGGCGGAGCCGACTCGTCGAGGTCCCGCGCGCCCGCGGTGCGGGTGCGGTACTCCGCGGGAACCTCGCGCCCCGCGTCGACGTAGGCCCGGCGCACCGCCTCGACGTTGGGGCTGAAGATGGTCTTGCGGTTGCTGCGGGCCCACTCGTTGGACTCCCGGATCGTGGTGAGCGAGCCCTGGAAGCGAGGCATCACGTAGCGCGCGAACAGCTCGTAGCTGCGGAGCGTCTGCTCGCGGGTGGCCCACTCGTGCGCGCGGAAGAGCAGGCCGCCGAAGCCGCCGCCGCTCAGGCCCTGCAGCCGCTCGACGCCGCGGATGATGGTGTCGGGCGCCCCCACCAGGGTGGTGCCCATCTTCACCCCTTCCCGCAGCGGATCGTCGGCGCGGCCGGGCGGGCGGCCGAGAGTGTCCTCGAAGTAGGTGACGGTCTCGTGCCGCTCCGCCCGACTCACCTCGCGCAGCGCCAGCTCGTCGTCCTCGGCCACGTGCACGTTGACCACGAGCCGCCAGTTCCGGCGGTCCATGGTCTTGCCGTTCTTCGCCGCGGTGTCCTCCGCGATCTTCCACTGGTTGGCGAGGGCCTCGGGCCCACCGGGCAGGCCCGCCCCGAGGGAGAGCACCCCGAGCCCGTGCTTGCCCGCCGCGATCACCCCGGCCGGGGTGATGGTGCTGGCCACCGCGATGGGGAAGTGCGGGTCGCTGTACGGCGCGAGGTGCAGTCGGGCCTGGCGCAGCTCGAACCAGTCGGTCTTGAGCGTCACCGGCTCCTCGCAGCGGAGGAGCTGCATGATCGCGTCGAGCGATTCCTCCATGCGCGGGCGCTGGGTGACCGGCTCGATGCCCATCATGTAGGCGTCGGACACCAGCGCGCCCGGCCCGATGCCCAGCATGGACCGACCGCGGGTCATGTGGTCGAGCTGCACGAAGCGGTTGGCCACCATGAGCGGGTGGTGATACGGCAGGCTCGTGACGCCCGAGCCCAGCATGATGTGGCGGGTGCGCTCGGCGGCGGCGGCGATGAAGACCTCGGGGGAGGCGATCAGCTCCCAGCCCGCCGAGTGGTGCTCCCCGATCCATACCTCGTCGTAGCCGAGGTAGTCCATCCACTCGATCAGCTCCATGTCGCGATTCATCGCGAGCGTGGGGTTCTCGCCGACCTTGTGGAACGGCGCCAGGAAGATGCCGAACTTCATGCCCTTGTGAGCCAATGCCGCCTCCGTGGCCAGGAATGACGCGCTGAAGTACGGGCATCGTAGCATGCCTTGAGTCGGACGCGCAGCGGTGCTAGAAGAGGGCCCATGGACTTCACCTACACCGAGGAGCAGGAGGCCTTCCGCGCCGAGCTGCGCGGGTGGCTCACCGCGAATCTCACCGACGACCTGCGCATCGAGGATCCCACGGACGAGCGCGTGGCGCCGGACCGCGAGACGTTCGAGCGGCGCCGGGAGTGGCAGAAGCGCATGTACGCGGCGGGCTGGGTGGGAATCTCCTGGCCGAAGGCGTACGGCGGGCGCGGGGCGACCCTGATGGAGCAGGTCATCTACGACGAGGAGTGCTTCCGGGCGCGCGCCCCGGTGCTCCCCGGCTACTCCGGCATCGGGATGGCGGGACCGACCATCATCGAGTGGGGCACCGAGGAGCAGAAGCGCCGCTTCCTGCCGCGCATCCTCGGCGGCGACGACATCTGGTGTCAGGGCTATTCCGAGCCCGGCGCCGGGTCCGACCTGGCGGGCTTGCGCACCCGGGCCGAGGACCGCGGCGACCACTTCGTGGTCAACGGGCAGAAGGTGTGGACCTCGGGCGCGCAGTTCGCGGACTGGATCTACCTGCTGGTGCGGAGCGATCCCGCCGCGCCGAAGCATCGCGGCATCAGCTACCTGCTGGTGGACATGCGGACTCCCGGCATCACGGTGCGGCCGCTCGTGCTCCTGAACGGCCATCGCCACTTCAATGAAGTGTTTTTCGTTGACGTGGTCGTCCCTCGAGCCAACCTCATCGGCCGGCAGAACGAGGGCTGGAAGCCCGCGATGACCACCCTCATGTACGAGCGCAAGGGCGGCGGCGGCCGCGGGCACGAGGAGCAGCTGGCGCGGCTACACGCGCTCGCGATGACGGTGCCGCTCGACGGCCGGCCCGCGTGGGAGCATCCGGTGATCCGCCAGCGCTTCGCCCAGCTCGTGATCGAGGCGCGGTGCCAGCGGTACACCCGCATGCGGAACCTGACCCGCCAGCTGCGCGGGGAGCCGCCCGGCCCCGAGGGCTCCATCCTGAAGCTCTTCGGCTCCGAGCTCGGCGTCCGCATCGCGGACTTCGCGGGCGAGCTGCTGGGCCCGCACGCGCTCCTCAATCGCGCGAGCGAGCAGGTCCCCGACGGCCCGCGCTGGTACAACCG
>DATFAJ010000041.1:0-4284 GCA_035254745.1 Candidatus Methylomirabilota bacterium
CCCGGCACCTCGAGCGCGCTGTAGATGGGAGGCAGCTTGCCGGGCTCGAACTCCACGTCCACCACCGGCCCGATCACCTGAACGATCTTGCCTTGATTCATATCGATCCCTCCGAGGCTAGGCCTCGACCGACTGTCTGAGTGCTTCGGCGCCGCCGACGATGTCCAGGAGCTCCTTGGTGATGCGCTCCTGGCGGGCCTTGTTGTACTGGATCGTGAGCACGCCGATCATCTCCTTGGCGTTCTTGGTCGCCGCTTCCATCGCGGTCATGCGCGCGCCGTACTCCCCCGCGACCGATTCCATCAGGGCCCGGTACACCTGGGTGGTCACGTGGCGCGGCAGCAGCGCGGCGAGGATGGCCTCGGGGCTCGGCTCGTAGATGTAGTCGCCGGCCGCCTCCCCTTCCCCGCCCGTGGCCTGGGCCGGCTCGATGGGCAGGAGCTGCTCCCGCTTCACCCGCTGGACCGCGACCGATCGGAACTCGTTGTACATGAGGTGGACCTCGTCCACCTCGCCGGCGAGGTACTCCTGCATGAGGCCGCCCGCGAGCTCTTCGGCGTGGGAGTAGGCGAGACGATCGAAGAAGCCGAGCATCTCCGACTTGATCTCGTACGGACGACGGCGGTAGAAGTCGCGCGCCTTCTTGCCCACCACCACCAGGGTCACGCTGGTCTCGCCCTGCTCGCGCAGGAACGCGAGCGAGGCCCGCAGGATGTTCGAGTTGAACGCCCCGCAGAGCCCCTTGTCGGCGGTGATGATCACGAGCCGCTTGCGCACCGCCTCGCGGCGCACCAGCAGCGGGTGCGCGTCGCCCTCCGCGCGCCGGACGAGGCTCGAGAGCAGCTCAGCCATCTTCACCGCGTACGGCCGCGCCGAGAGGATGCGGTCCTGGGCTCGCCGCAGCTTGGCCGCGGCCACCAGTTTCATGGCTCGGGTGATCTTCTGGGTGGACTCGACCGAGCGGATCCGCCGCTTGATGTCGCGGAGCGTGGCCATGGCGATCCGGTCCTAGGCGGCCTTGATGCCCCGCGACGCGACGAACTCGGCCTTCGCCGCGTCGATCGCGGCGCCCAGGGCCGAGCGGAGATCGTCGCTCAGCTCCTTCTTGTTCGCGATGTCGCCCAGCACCTGCGCGTGCTTGCGATCGAGGAAGCCGAAGAGAAACTCCTCGAAGGGCCGGATCTGATCGACCGGCATGTCGTCGAGGTGACCCTGGGTGCCCGCGAAGATGATCGCGATCTGCCGCTCGACCACCAGGGGCTGGTACTGGCCCTGCTTGAGCAGCTCGACCATGCGCTGGCCGCGCGCGAGCTGCAGCTGGGTCGCCTTGTCGAGGTCGGAGCCGAACTGGGCGAAGGCGGCCAGCTCGCGGTACTGGGCGAGGGCGAGTCGCAGCTTGCCCGCGATCTGCCGCATGGCCTTGATCTGGGCCGAGCCGCCCACCCGCGACACCGAGATGCCCACGTTGACCGCGGGCCGGATGCCGCCGTAGAACAGGTCGGACTCGAGGAAGATCTGGCCGTCGGTGATCGAGATCACGTTGGTCGGGATGTAAGCCGACACGTCGCCGAGCTGCGTCTCGATGATCGGCAGCGCGGTGAGCGAGCCGCCCTTCAGCTCGTCGTTCAGCTTCGCCGCGCGCTCCAGCAGCCGCGAGTGGAGATAGAACACGTCGCCCGGATACGCCTCGCGGCCCGGCGGCCGCCGCAGCAGGAGCGAGAGCTGGCGGTAGGCGGTCGCGTGCTTGGAGAGGTCGTCGTAGATGCAGAGCGCGTGGCGGCCGGAGTCACGGAAGTACTCGCCCATCGCGCAGCCCGCGTAGGGCGCGATGTACTGGAGCGGCGCCGACTCGGAAGCGGAGGCCACCACCACCGTGGTGTAGGCCATCGCCCCGGTGTCCTCGAGGACCTTCACGACCTGGGCGACGGTGGAGCGCTTCTGGCCGATGGCCACGTAGAAGCAGAAGACCCCCTGCCCCTTCTGGTTGATGATCGTGTCCACCGCGATGGCGGTCTTGCCGGTGCCGCGGTCGCCGATGATCAGCTCGCGCTGGCCGCGGCCGATCGGGATCATGGCGTCGATCGACTTGATCCCGGTCTGGAGCGGCTCCTTCACCGAGCGCCGGTCCACCACCCCGGGGGCGTAGCGCTCGATCGCCCGGAACTCCTTGGAGTCGATCGGACCCTTGCCGTCCACCGGCTGGCCGAGCGCGTTGACCACCCGGCCCACCAGGGCTTCGCCCACCGGAACCTGGGCGATGCGCTTGGTGCGCGCCACCGGATCGCCCTCCTTGATCTTGGTGTCGTCGCCGAGGAGCACCGCGCCCACGTTGTCGGCTTCCAGGTTCAGGACGAGGCCGAACACGCCGCCCGGGAACTCCAGGAGCTCGCCGGCCAGCGCCTTCTCGAGGCCATAGATGCGGGCGATACCGTCGCCGACCTCGATCACGCGCCCCGCCTCCTTGAGGTCGATCTCGGCCTCGTAGCCCTGGAGCTGGCGCTTGATGATGTCGCTGATCTCTTCCGCCTTGATCATGTGCTATCCCCTTGCGAGCCGCTGGCGCATCCGCGCGAGCTGCCCATCGAGACTGCCGTCGAGAATGAGGCTGCCGACCTGGGCGACGAAGCCGCCGAGCAACGTGGCGTCCACCTGCTCCTCCACGATGATGCGCTTGCCCAGTGCGCGCTCGAGCCGACCGGCGAGCTGCTGCTTCTCCGCGTCGGTGAAGGCCGCCGCGGTCCGCACCTGCGCGCGGGCCCGGCCGAGCCCGGCGTCGACCAGCAGCCGGTACGTCGCGATGATCTCGGGTAGATGGTCGGCGCGGCCGCGCTCGGCCACGAGTCCGACGAAGTCCTGCACGAGCTTGCGAGCTCCTGCCTTCTGCGCGATCGCGGTGGCCACCCCGCGCCGATCGACCGGCTTGATCCAGGGCCGGGTCAGCACGTCGCGCGCCCCCGCGTCCCCGGCGTAGACCGCCGCCACCTCCTCGAGCTCCCGGCCCACCGCCTCCGCGTCACCGCTCGCGTGGGCCAGCTCGTAGAGTGCCTTGGCGTAGCGCCGGGCGGTGCCTTCGTGCGCTCGCACGGGCTAGCTGACCCGGTCGACGCGGCCGATCGCGTCCTCGATGATGCGGCGATGGTCCTCGTCGCGCAGGCTCTTGCGAATCAGGCGCTCCGCCACCGTGGTCGCGAGGTCGGCCACCTCCTGCCGGAGATCCTGGCGCGCCCGGCGAACGTCCTGCGCGAGCTCGTTGCGTGCGGTCTCCACCAGTCGCGCCGCTTCCGCGCGGGCCGCCTCCACGAGCCTCCGCTGCTCCTCCCCCGCCTCCTTCAGCGCGCTGGCGCGGATCGCCTGAGCCTCCGCGTAGGAGGCCTGCAGCTTCGCCGCGTGCTCGGCGCGCTCGCGCTCGGCCTCGGCCCGGGCGGCCTTGGCCTCCTCGAGGGAGCTCCTGATGGCCTCGGTCCGCTCCTGCATCTTGGTCATGAGCGGCTTGTAGAGCAGCTTGATCAGGATGAAGAGCAGCAGGCCAAAGTTGATCGCCTGGATCAGGATCGACTTGTCCAGGCTGATCAGACCGCCGCCCCCCTCGTTGGCCAGTGCGGCCGACGGAGCCGCCCCGAGCAGAAGCGCAGCGATGGCGAGTACGCGAATCATGGTGAGTTCTCCGGCCGAGCGCTATTGTGAAAGAAGGAACAAAGGGTACCCGAGTATCCCCGCGAGGGCCCGGGCTGTCAAGGGGCTTCGGGCCGCCCGATGACCCCCCCGCCGACCACCAGATCCTCCTGGTAGAAGACCACCGACTGGCCGGGGGCAGGCGCCCGCTGAGCCCGCTCGAAGCGGACCAGGACGGCCCCTTTCCCGTCGGGCTCGATGGTGGCCGGGGCCGGCTCGTGGCTGTGGCGGATCTTCACGGCCACCGCCAAAGGGCCCGTCAGGGCCGGAATCGCGATGAGATTCACCTGCTCCGCCCGCAGCCGGTCGACTTCGACGGCCCCGGCCTCGCCGACCACCAGGGTGTTCCGGCCTGGATCCAGCGCGGTGACGTAGAGCGGACGTCGCGAGGACAGGCCGAGGCCCCGCCGCTGGCCCACCGTGTAGTTGACGAGGCCCTCGTGTTGCCCCAGCACGGTGCCCGACCCGTCGACGATGGGCCCCGGCCCGAAGGCCTCGGGTATCCGTCGGCGGAGGAAGCCCCGATAGTCATCGTCGGGAATGAAGCAGATCTCCTGACTCTCGGGCTTGTCCGCGGTCTCGAGGCCGAGCTGCCGGGCCTTCTCACGCACC
>DATFAJ010000042.1:0-3658 GCA_035254745.1 Candidatus Methylomirabilota bacterium
AGCTGAAGGAGGTCACGGTCCTGTTCGCGGACATCCGCGACTTCACCCCGTGGGTCGAGGCCACCGCCCCTCGCGACGTGGTGCGAGACCTGAACGAGTACTTCACCGAGATGGCGGAGGCCATCCGCGCCCATCGCGGGCTCGTGCTCCAGTTCATCGGCGACGAGATCGAGGCGGTGTTCGGCGCGCCGATCGCCTCCCGCGACCACGCCGCGCTGGCGGTGCGGGCCGCGCTCGACATGCGGAAGCGCCTCCGCGCCTGGAACGCGCGCCGCGAGGCCGCGGGCAAGCCCGCGCTGCGCCACGGCATCGGCATCCACACCGGCACGGTACTGGCCGGCAACATCGGCGGCGCCGAGCGGCTCTCCTACGCGCTGGTGGGCGACCCGGTGAACCTGGCCTCGCGCATCCAGGGGCTCACCAAGGACTTCAAGGTGGACATCCTGATCAGCGAGGCCACGCGCAAGAGCATCGACCCCGCGGTGGCGGTCGAGGAGCTGCCCGCGGTGCGCGTGAAGGGCCGCGCCGAGGAAGTGAACGTCTACAAGGTGGTGTGAGACATGGCGCTCCGCCCGTTCCGCTTCGGCGTCACCGCTCCGACCGTCCTGTCGGGCCCCGCCTGGGTGGAGCGCGTCCGGCGGATCGAGCAGCTCGGCTACTCGATCGTCCACGTGCCCGATCACTTCCGCGACCAGCTCGCGCCCGTCCCCGCGCTGACCGCCGCGGCGATGGCCACCACGCGCCTGCGTGTGGGCTCGCTGGTCTTCTCCAACGACTTCCGCCATCCGGTGGTGCTCGCCAAGGAGGCCGCCACCCTCGACGTGCTCTCGGGCGGGCGCTTCGAGCTGGGCCTGGGATCCGGCTGGCTGCGCGAGGAATACGACCAGGCCGGCATCCCGTTCGACGCGCCGGGGACGCGGATCGACCGGCTCGTGGAGGCCCTCGCCATCCTCAAGGGGCTGCTCGCCGGCGAGCGGGTGACGCTCACCGGTCGGTACTACGCGATCGCGGAGCTCCCGGGGCGGCCGTACCCGGTCCAGCGGCCCCATCCGCCCATCCTGATCGGCGGTGGGGGCCGGCGCACGCTCTCGCTGGCGGCGCGCGAGGCCTCGATCGTGGGTCTCGTGCCGCGCGCGCGTCGCGACGGCGGCGGCCTGGATCGGGCCGACTTCGGCGAGGCCGCGCTCCGGCAGAAGGTCGAGTGGGTGCGCGCGGCGGCCGGGGACCGCCTCGAGACGCTCGAGCTCCACGCCCTGATCCAGGCGGTGGTCGTGAGTGACCGGCGGACCGCGACGAAGCAACTCGCGAGCCGGTTCAGTGTCCCGCCCGACCTGCTGCTCGAGAGCCCCTATGTCCTGGTGGGATCGGTCGACGAGATCTGCGAGACGCTGAGGCAGCGGCGGGAGCGATACGGGATCTCGTATCTCACCGTGTTCGATCGGGATCTGGAGGCGTTCGCGCCGGTGGTGGCGCAGCTCTCGGGGGAGTGACGCCCCCCTACTTGAATCTCGGCATGACCTCGCGGGCGAAGAGCTCCATCGAGCGACGCACCTTGTCCTCGGGGAGGCCACCGAAGTTCATCCAGCACATCACCTGGCCGATGCCGAGCTGGCGCATCTGCTCGATGTGGCGCGCCACCGTCTCGGGCGAGCCGAAGGCGAGCGTCTCGGCCACGAGCCCCTCCCACGTGATCTTGGAGAGCCGCTCGGCCATCGCGCGGAAACCCGGCTGCAGCGTCGGGTGGCTCTCCTCGATGCGCTCGGGGATGAGGAACTTGCGGAAGGATTCCTGGTACCACATCTCCGCGTCGCGCGCCTCGGCGAGCGCCTGCGCGTCGGTGGGCGCCACGTAGATCTGGCGCGAGACGCCCCAGAGGCCGAGCAGCGCGGTGATCTCCGCCGCGGTGCGCCCGGCCTTCTGCAGCGTGGCCACGTAGCGGTCGCGGGCGGCCACGAGCTGCTCGACCCCGCCGAAGAGCAGCGAGTTGAGCATGGGCCAGCCGCGCAGCGCGGTGCCCTCGATGGAGTCGGGCGACACGCACACCTGGTAGAGCGGCGGGTGCGGGCGCTGCAGCGGCTTCGGGATCACCCGCACCTCGGGAATCTTGAAGTAGCGGCCGTCGTAGGAGAAGCGCTCCTCGGTCCACGCGCGCTGGAGGATCTGCACCGCCTCGTCGAATCGCTCGCGGCTCTCGACCTGCGGCACCCGGTAGCCGATGAACTCCGAGGGCCGGTTGCCGCGTCCCACGCCAACGTCGAGCCGGCCGCGCGAGATGATGTCCACCAGCGCGAGCTTCTCGGCCAGGCGGATCGGGTCGTGGAAGGGCAGGATCGCGGCGGCCAGCCCGATCCGCACCCGCGACGTGCGCGAGGCCAGCGCGGAGGCCAGGGTGGCCGGGTCCACCGAGAGGCCGTAGTCGATGAAATGATGCTCGGTGAGCCACACCTCGTCGAAGCCCAGCGTCTCCGAGAGGACCATCTGGTCCAGCTCGCGCTGGATGATGTCGGCGTGGCGGTGGCCGGGCGGAGCCTGCAGGAAGAAGTAGGTGCCGAAGCGCATCACGCGACCCCCAGGTACCGAGTCTTCACGTCCTCGTTGCCCATCAGCTCTCCCGGCGTGCCGGTGTGCACGATCTGCCCGCGGCTCAGCACGTGCACCCGATCGGCCACCGAGAGCGCGAGGGCCAGGTTCTGCTCCACCAGCAGGATCGACAGCCCGCTCCGCTTGAGCTCGGCGATGACCCGGCCGACCTCGCGCACCAGCAGCGGGGCCAGGCCCTCGGTCGGCTCGTCCAGCAGCAGCAGCTCGGGGTTCGACATGAGCGCCCGCCCGATCGCCAGCATCTGCTGCTCGCCGCCGGAGAGCTTGTTGGCCCGGTTGGCCGCCCGCTCCCGCAGCCGCGGAAACAAAGCATACACCTGCTCGAGGCTCCATCGCCCGGTGCCGCGCCGGGCCACCTCCAGGTTCTCCCGCACGCTCAGCGAGGGGAACACGCGGCGGCCCTGCGGTACCAGGGCCATGCCCAGCTCCACCATGCGGAACGACGGCAGGCGCGTGATGTCGGCGTCCTTGTAGCGGACGTGGCCGGCGCGCGGCGGGGTGAAGCCCACGATCGAGCGCATCAGCGTGGTCTTGCCCATGCCGTTGCGCCCGAGGATGGCGAGCACCTCGCCCGGGTCCACCCGCAGCGAGATGCCGTGCAGCACGTGGCTCTCGCCGTAGTAGGTGTGGATCCCCTCCACCTCAAGCGCCAAGGTAGATCTCCTTCACCTGCGGATCGGCCTTCACCCGCTCGCGCGGGCCGTCGGCGATGACGCGGCCGTAGTGGAGCACCGCGACCATCTCGGACAGCTCGAGCGCGATATCCATGTCGTGCTCGATCATCAGCACCGTGATCGCGGGGTCGAGCCGGCGGAGGAGCCCGGCCATCAGGCGCGACTCCGCGGGCGAGAGCCCGGCGGTGGGCTCGTCGAGCAGCAGCACCTTCGGCCGGCCGGCCAGGGCGAGGGCGATCTCGAGCTGGCGCTGCTCGCCGTGCGAGAGGTTCTTCACCACCGCGTCGCCCAGGCTCCCGAGCTCGAGCGAGGCGAGCGTGGCCCGCGCGCGGTCGAGCAGGCCCGTGTAGCGCCGCACCGGGCGCAGCATCGAGAACCGCGTC
>DATFAJ010000043.1:0-12199 GCA_035254745.1 Candidatus Methylomirabilota bacterium
GTACCCAGGATGGCCGCGTGGCCAGGGGAACGTTGAGTGTGACCCGCCAGCGATAGCTCGAACTCGACGGCGCAGCACACACCCACCCCCCGGGGGGCTCAGCCGGTTGCGCGGTGTTGCGCCGAGCGCAGGTCGTGGGTACCGGAGGGCAGGAAAGGGCGAGGCCAGTCCACCCCTGATGCGTATTTACGTGACGGGATGAGCACGCCGCCGTCCGAATCCCATACCCTCCACCATGAATTCCGCAGGCGACGGTCTCGCGTCGTCGATTGCCGGGGCAGGCCCGCAAAGTAAAACGGCCGGGGCATCGAGCCCCGGCCGTTGGTCTTAGCAGCGTCGCGTTACGGCAACGAGACGCTGGTGCTGTCGCCGCTGTTCGAGATGGTGAAGGTCCCGGCGCTGGCCACCGGGGTGTAGACGTACGTGCCCCAGCCGGCGGGGCCGTTCGGGACTGAAGCCATGAACGGACCGCCGACCTGACCGAGCGAGTTGGTCACGGCCGAGGTGAGGTCCGTCAGGGCGGCGGGGAGAGCGCCCACGTGGGCGGAGTAGATGCTGACGGCGGACGCGAGGGCCCGGGCGTCGGCCTGCGCCTTGGCCAGCCGCGCACGCGCCTGGACGTTGGCGTACAGCGGGATGGCGATCGCTGCGAGAATGCCGATGATGGCCACGACGATCATCAACTCGATGAGCGTGAAGCCGCGCTGGCGACGCCGAGCGCGCGGTGCCTGAACCTCGATTGAACTGTGCATGAGCCTCACTCCTCCTACAAGAGAGATTAGGAAGTTCTTACAGACTTGAGGGTCCTACAAGAGTCAGGCCATTCCAGGACCGCCCAAACCGCCCCGGAACTCTGACCCTGGAACGTCGCGGCAAGATAATTAATTCGGACACTTGAAACCCGATGGTTCAGTCTGGATCACGGTCAACTCTCTGCGGGATGACAAATTCCGGCACGCTCCTGTGACAAGCGCAGGCGTGTCAGCCGGGACATCGCCGACGTTGGCGACCGCTCAACCGAGCGGTCGAAGCGTACCCCGGCACGCGATATCGGCTGGCCGGTGCGGCGATTGATGAAGGTCGGACGGAGGCAGCGGAGGCGGAAGAGTCTCTAGGCGCGCTTCGCGGATGCCGCGGCGGGCTTCGGCGGGCACATCTTGTGGACCCAGACGGAGCCCAGCTTGACGTGGTTTCCGTTCTTCCGGATCCGAAGCTTGCACTTGGGGCAGGTGCCCATGTCATTCTCCTTTGCGTCGAGCATTATACACGAGCCGGGAGGAGCCGTGACCGAGCCCTGCGTCTTCTGTCGCATCGCCGCCAAGGAGAGCCCGGCCGAGATCGAGTACGAGGACGACCAGGTCCTCGCATTCCGCGATCTGTATCCGAAAGCGCCGATCCATCTCCTGATCATCCCGAAGCGCCACATCGAATCGATCGCGCGCCTCGAGGCGGTCGATGCCCCGCTGATCGGGCGCTGCGTGCACGTCGCGCGCCTCCTGGGGGAGCGCACCGGCTACGGTGAACGCGGCTACCGCCTCTCCTGCAATACGGGGCCGGAGGGTGGGCAGGTGGTCTATCACGTCCACTTTCACTTCACCGCCGGCCGCCGGTGATCCGGGTCCGAGGCCTCCGCAAGGACTATCCGGGCGGCTCGCGGGCGCTGGACCACGTGGATCTCGACATCGGCTCGGGGGAGTTCGTGGCCCTGATCGGGCCGAGCGGGGCCGGGAAGTCCACGCTCCTCCGATGCCTCAACGGCCTCGTGACGCCCACCGCGGGCCGCGTCGAGGTCGGCGGGGTCACGGTGACCGGGGCGACCCCGGAGACCCTTCGCCGCGTCCGCGCCAGCGTCGGGTTCGTCTTCCAGCAGTTCAACCTCCTGCGCCGTCTTACCGTCCTGGAGAACACCGTGCTCGGCCGGCTTCCCCATTCCGCGCGATGGCGCTCCCTCGTCGGATGGTTCGACCCGGCCGATCTGGCCCGCGCCCGCGCGACGCTCGCGCGGGTCGGCCTGGACGGCCTCGACACCCGCCGCATCGACACGCTCTCCGGTGGCCAGCAACAACGGGTGGCCATCGCCCGGGCCCTGGTCCAGGCGCCCGCGGTGATCCTGGCCGACGAACCGATGGCGAGCCTCGACCCCTCGCTGGCCCACACCGTCATGGAGCTGCTGCGCCGGATCAATCACGAAGACGGCATCACCGTGATCGCCTCGCTTCACGTCCTCGAGCTGGCGCAGGCGTACGGGCAGCGCATCATCGGGCTCCACCGGGGCCGTGTGGTGCACGACGGCCCGCCCGAGTCGCTGGACGAGGCGGCCACCAGGCGCATCTTCGGCCCGGGTGTGACCGGCGGCGCGGCGTGAGCCATCGCGGACGCTGGGCGGGCTGGGCCGCGGTCGTGGCGGTGTTCGTCTGGTCCGCGGTGGCCACCGAGGTCTCGATCGGACGCATGGTCGAGGGCCTACCGTTCATGTGGGACTTCCTGCGGCGAATGGTGCCGCCGGACCCATCAGTGCTGGGCAACGCCATCCGCGGCGCGATCCAGACCATACAGATCGCGATCGTCGGCACGGTGGTGGCCGCGGTGCTGGCCCTCCCGGTAGGCTTCGCGGCGGCGCGCAACGCGGCCCCGCGCTGGCTCTTCTACACCTCGCGCCTGCTGCTCAACGCGTTCCGCGCGGTGGACACGCTGGTCTACGCGCTCTTCTTCGTGGCCGCGGTGGGGCTCGGACCGTTTCCGGGCGTGCTGGCGGTGATCGTCTACACCGCCACCGTGCTGGCCAAGCTCTACTCGGAAGCCATCGAGGCCATCGAGCCCGGCCCGGTCGAGGCGGTCCGGGCCACCGGAGCCACCGCGCTCCAGGTGCTGCGCTGGGGCGTGCTGCCGCAGCTGGTGCCCCAGTTCCTCTCGTTCACGCTCTATCGGTTCGAGACCAATATCCGAGCCGCGGCGGTCCTGGGCTTCGTAGGGGCGGGGGGTATCGGCTTCTACGTGCAGACGTACCTGAGGCTCTTGAACTATCCGGCGGCGGCCTCGGTCCTCCTCGTGCTGGTCGCGCTCGTGATGGTGGTCGACTTCGCGTCCTCGCGGCTGCGGGCGCGACTCGTGTGATCCGGGGAAAAGAAACGGCCCCGGGGAAGTACCCCGGGGCCGTGGTTGCCGTTCGGATGCTACCTACTTCTTGAGCAGCTCCATCGCCGCCTTGGCCTTGTCGGCCGCCACGGACGACTTCCCGGCCTTGCACGCTGCTTCCGCCTCGCTCACGAGGGCCGACGCCTTCTTGAAGTCAGCCGAGCGGGGCGCCTGGATGTCCTGGCCGCGCGGAGCCTGGATGTCCTGAGTCCGAGGAGCCTGGATCTCCTGGCTACGAGGAGCCTGGATGCCCTGGCTACGAGGGGCCTGGATCTCCTGGCTGCGCGGGGCCTGGATCTCCTGGCTCCGCGGCGCCTGCACGTCCTGCCGCGCGCCCGCTAGCGACCGCGGGGCCTGAATGTCCTGGCTCCGGGGCGCCTGGATCTCCTGGCTACGCGGCGCCTGCACGTCCTGCTTCGCACCCGCCAGCGAGCGGGGCGCCTGGACGTCCTGGCTCTTGGCGGTCTGCGTCAGCATCGCCTTCGCCGACGCAACCTCGGGCGGGCAGGAAGTCTGCGCCTGCGCCAACCCGGCGGTAGCCGACAGCGAGAACATCGTTATCACGCTCAACCCTGCAAGGAACCTTTTCATTGCTTCCGTCCTTTCTGACTGCGTTTTCACTCTGCGTTTTCCTACCCGTTTCGCCCGCTCCGCCACCCGGCCCTCTGGGGCCCCGACTCGCGCCCTTACGATGCAGGGGCGATGCCATCAGGCTCCAGTGTCCCAACATCCTGAAATATCAGTACCTTGCAGCGCATCCAACCCCTCGGCCGGCATCCCTACTTAGGCGTTCTGCCCGGCATCGCCTCGAGCCGGGACCTGACAATCTGTCTCGGGCGAGACTTCCTTGAGACCCACGGGGCGCTCTGATACCGTTGGGCGCCATGGCATCCACTCCCAGCGGGCGCTCAGGCGTCTTCGCGCTCGCGATCGCCGTGTTGACCACGGCCGGATGCGCCAGCGCGACCTCGTCCTCTCCCCCTTCGCACGGCTTGCCCGCCCCGATCCGGGAAGTGCTTCCCAACGGCATGCGCCTGATCATCCAGGAGCATCGCGCCGCCACCACCGTCGCCATCCACCTCTGGACCGGAGTGGGCGGACGCGACGAGGAGCCCGGCGAGCGGGGGTTCTCGCACTTTGCCGAGCACATGCTGTTCAAGGGCACGCAGACGCGCCCCCGTGGATTCGTGGAGACCGAGGTCGAGTCGGTGGGTGGCCGCACCAACGCGGGCACTTCCAATGACTATACCTTCTATTATCTGCTGCTGCCCGCAAGCCGCGTGGTCCCCGGCATCAACCTGATCGCGGACATGGTGCTCGACTCGGTCTTCGACCCGAGCGAGCTCACGCGAGAGCGCGAGGTGGTCTTCGAGGAGGTGCGCCTCAACGAGGACAATCCCCGGTCCTCGCTGGGCCGACAGCTCTACAACCTCCTCTATCAGGGGCATCCCTATGGCCGGCCGGTGCTCGGCGAGGCCGTCGATCTGCGGGCCGCGACGCAGGAGACCCTGCGTGGGTACTACCGCCGCTACTACGTCCCGAACAACATGACGCTCGTCGTCGTGGGCCCGGTGGACCCGCCCCAGGTGCGAGCCGCCGCGATGGCGGCCTTCGGCTCTCGACCCGCCGCGACCTACACGCGCCCGCCGCTGCCGCCGCCCGTGAGATTCGAAGGCGTGCGCGATCGAACGGTGGAGCGACCGGAGCGCCAGACCCAGCTCGGCCTCGCGTGGCTGGCCCCGCCGCTCGGTCATCCCGACATGGCCGCGGTGGACGTGCTCGGCCACATCCTGGGCGGCTCCCGTAGCTCCCGCCTCAACCAGGCCCTGCGGGAGCGGGCACGCCTCGTCTCGAGCATCGCCGGCTGGTACGGGGCGCTCCAGGGCGCGGGAGCCCTCGGGATCACGGCCCAGCTGGAAGGGCGTGACCGGGACGTGGTGGAACGGGCCATCATGGCCGAGATCGAGCGCGTCCGGTCCGAGGGCGTGACTCCCGAGGAGCTGGCGCGGGCCATCACCGCAGCGGAGGCGGAGCGCGAGTTCTCCCGCGAGACGGTGGAGGGCCTGGCGCTGGCGTACGGGCGCGCCGAGACCACCTGGGACCTCGAGGCGGAGCGCACCTACGTCGACCGGGTGCGCAAGGTGACCCGGGGCGAGGTGCAGGAGGTGGCGCGCCGCTACCTGACCCCCTCGTACGCGCGGCTGACCTTCGTCCCCCGGCCCCGCTCGCCATGACCGCCCGCCGCCTGAGCGCCGCGACCCTGCTGGCCGCCGCCGCGATGTGCACCCTGGTCGGACGCGCCGGAGCGCAGGAGCCGCGGACCGTGAGGCTGCCGAGCGGGCTCACCGTGATCGTCCGCGAGAACACCGCCACCCCGGTCGTGGCCGCGTCCCTGTTCGTGCGCTCCGGATCCCGCTGGGAGACCGAGGACGACGCGGGCATCAGCCATCTGCTGCAGCAGGTCCTGCTGAAGGGGACCGCCACTCGCTCGGCGCTCGAGATCGTCGAGACCGCGGAGGGCCTCGGAGGAGGCATCAGCGGCTCGGCCGACATGGACTTCTCGGAGCTCCGCGCGACCGCGCTGGCGCGGAACTGGAAGCGGATGCTCGAGCTGGTGGCCGACGTCGCGCTGCGGCCGACGCTGCCCGAGGCCGAGATCGACGGGGAGCGGCGGGCGATGCTGACCGCGCTGCGCAGCCGTCAGGACCAGCCGTTCCCGCTCGCGCTCGACACGGTCATGAGTCGTGTCTACGGCGAGCACCCGTACGGCCGTCCGATCCTCGGCCGCCCCGCCGCGCTCCAGCAGATCGACCGAGCCAGGCTCCTCGCCTACCACCAGCGCTTCTACCGGGCGCCCCGGATGGTCCTGGCCGTCAGTGGCGACGTGAGCGCGCGGGAGGTCGTGGCCGAGGTGGGGCGCCTGTTCGCCGACGCGCCGACGGGCGAGGGCGCGCCCGAGCCCTCGCTGCCGGCCGCGACCGCGCGGGCCGACCGCACCGTGCTGGTGAGGCCGGCCGCGCAGGCGCAGGTGCTGGTGGCCTTTCTCGCCCCGCCGACCGCGCACCCCGACTACGCGGCGGTCAAGGTGCTGACGACGGCCCTGGGTGGAGGCATGGCCGGACGTCTCTTCACCGAGGTCCGCGACAAGCAGGGGCTCGCGTACTCGACAGGCGGCGCCTACCCCTCCCGGCTGGGTCCCGGTGTCCTCTACATGCAGCTCGGCACCGCACCGGCCAACCAGGCCCGGGCCGAGGCCGCGATGCTGGGCGAGCTCGAGCGCATCCGGCTCGATCCGGTGAGCCCCGCCGAGCTCACCCGCGCCAAGGCGTATCTGCTCGGCCAGTTCGCGCTCGACCGTCGCACCAATGCGCGCCTCGCCTGGTACGACGCCTTCTTCGAGGCGCTCGGGGTCGGGCCCGACTTCGCGGACCGGTACACCCGGGCGGTCGAGGCGGTCACCGCGGAGGATCTGCTGCGCGTGGCGCGGACGTATCTCACCGCGCCGACCATCGTGACGCTCGGACCGCCCGCCCCGTAGCGCGCCGTGTTTCCCCTCAAGGACGACAACCCGAGCAGCACCGCTCCCGTCGTCACGGTGGCGCTCATCGTCCTGAACGCCCTGGTCTTCGTGTACCAGATCTCGCTCCAGGCCGGCGGCCCGGACGGCGCCCGGGCCGCGCAGGCCTTCATCGAGGAGTTCGGCCTCGTCCCGTGCCGTCTGACCGGAGCCTGTCGGGTCGGCCCGGAGCTGCCGCTGCCGGTCGTGACCATCTTCACGTCGATGTTCATGCACGGGGGGCTGTTCCACATCGGCGGGAACATGCTGTACCTGTGGATCTTCGGCAACAACGTCGAGGACACCCTCGGCCACACCCGCTACCTGATGTTCTATCTGCTTTCCGGAGTCGCGGCGGCCCTGGCCCAGACCGTGGTGGGGCCGAGCTCCCTCGTGCCCATGGTGGGCGCCAGCGGGGCGATCTCCGGGGTGCTGGGCGCCTACCTCGTGCTCTTCCCGGGTGCGCACGTGACGACCCTGATCATCCTCGGCTTCTTCTTCCGACTCGTGCAGATCCCGGCGATGGTCGTGCTGGGCTTTTGGATCGTCCTGCAGGTCCTGAACGGCCTCGGCAGCTTCGGATCCAGCGGCGGCGTGGCCTTCTTCGCCCACATCGGGGGCTTCGTGGCCGGGATGGGGCTGCTCTTCGTGCTCAGGCCCCGGGCCGGGAGCCGCACCGCCTGAATTGGGCGGGGGAGGGGGTTCGGCTATATAATTGTGACCGTTGAAATTTCCCGCACGATCCCCGGGGGCCGAGGAGCCCGCATGAACGCCGTCGTCAGGGCTTTGGGAATCGGGTCACGTGTCGCACCCTCGACCGCCCGCTTCTCGCCATCGCTCCCTCCGGGCCGGCCGCCCCGTTCTCTCGGCTGTCCGCTTCGAGACGATCACCGCGTCGAGAGTCCGCACGCGAGGGCGTGCTCTGCAGTGGGCGAGGAAGTGGACACGATCGAAGCCGAACGGGCCCAACCGATCGCGCGGGCGCGCGGACCGGTCTCGGGCTGGAGAAAGGAGCCGGCGTGAAGAGGTTCCCCAAGAAGCGTGGCCTGTCGAAGCCTGCCGTGCCTCAGCGGAAGACGGCCGCGAGTGCCCGCGGCAAGGCGGCACTCGTGACCGAGCGGGGCGCCGGCGAGAGCCGGGCGAAGACCAAGATCAGGCTCGACGTGGCCCTGGTGGAGCGCGGGCTGCTCGAGTCGCGCGAGAAGGCCGCGCGCGTCATCCTGGCCGGCGACGTGCTGGTCGACGGCCAGCGGGTCGACAAGGCGGGGGCCCTGGTCACGCCGGGCGCCAAGCTCGAGCTGGTCGCGCGGCCCCGCTTCGTGAGCCGCGGCGGCGACAAGCTGGCGCACGCACTGGCCACCTTCGCGATAGAGCCGCGCGGGCGGGTCGCCATCGACGTGGGAGCCTCGACCGGTGGGTTCACGCATTGCCTGCTCGAGCAGGGGGCGGTGAAGGTCTACGCGGTGGACGTGGGCCACGGGCAGCTCGACGCGAAGCTGCGGTCCGACGGGCGCGTGGTGGTGATGGAAAAGACCAACGCACGCAACCTGCCGGTCGACTCGTTCCCGGAGTCCCCGGATCTGGCCACCGTCGACATCTCCTTCATCTCGCTCGAGAAGGTGCTGCCCTCGGTCTTCGGAGTGCTCACCTCCCAGGGCGAAGCGGTCGTGCTGGTCAAGCCCCAGTTCGAGGTGGGCAAGGGGCAGGTCGGCAAGGGCGGCGTGGTGCGCGACGGCTCCCACCATCGCGGGGTGATCGCGCGAATCGCCCGGTTCGCGGTGCTGCACGGCTGGCACGTGCGCGGCGTCACCGCTTCGCCGCTCAAGGGCCCCAAGGGCAATCGCGAGTTCTTCCTGCTGCTGACCAAGACCGGACGGACCCTCACCGACCTGGACGCGCTGATCACCCGGGTCACCGCGGAGGAGGAGCCCCCCGCGTGAAGCGGCTGGGCATCGTCGCCAAGACGGACCGGGAGGAGGCGCGCACCGTCGTGCCTCAGCTGCTCGAGTGGTGCGCCGCACGGGGAATCCAGCCGATCCTCGAGAAGGAGACCGCGGGCCTGAGCCCGCAGGCGACGGGCCCGGTGGTCGGCCGCTCGGAGCTGGCGGCCCAGTCCGATCTCCTGCTCGTCCTGGGCGGGGACGGGACCCTGCTGAGCATGGCCCGCCTGGTGGGAGACCTCGGGGTCCCGATCCTGGGCGTGAACCTGGGCGGGCTCGGTTTTCTCACCGCCCTGACCATCGAGGAGCTGTTTCCCGCCCTGGAGGCGTACCTCCGTGGCGAGCTGGTCATCGAGGACCGCATGCTGCTCGAGGCGCGCGTCTTCCGCCAGGGGGAGCGGCTGGGGGAGTACTCGGCCCTCAACGACGTGGTCATCACCAAGTCGGCCATGAGCCGGATCATCCGGCTCGAGGTGGCGGTGGATGGCGACTTCGCGACCGGCTATCGCGCCGACGGGCTCATCCTCTCGACACCGACCGGCTCGACCGCCTACTGCCTCTCCGCGGGCGGGCCCATCGTGTTCCCGACCATGGACGCGGTCGTCCTCACCCCGATCTGCTCGCACACCCTCACCAACCGCCCGATCGTGCTGCCCGCGACCCAGCGCATCGCGATCACGCTGCTCACCGACCAGGACGTCATGCTCACCCTGGACGGCCAGGTGGGCTTCGCGCTCAAGGTCAACGACACCGTCGAGGTCCGGCGCGCGACCGCGCGCACCCGGCTGCTCCGCGTGCCCCAGAAGCACTTCTTCTCGGTGCTCCGCACCAAGCTCAAGTGGGGGGAGCGATAGAGATACAGTTGAGCGCGGCCGGGCGGAGGCCGTAGCATGGCCGCGACGATGCTGCGCGAGCTGTCCATCCGCAACCTGGCCGTGGTCGAGGAGGCGGTGGTGCCCTTCGCCGCCGGCCTCAACGTGCTGACCGGCGAGACCGGGGCGGGCAAGTCCATTGTGGTCGACGCGCTCCTGCTCATCACCGGGGCACGCGCGCAGCTCGACTGGATCCGCACCGGTGCCGAAACCGCCCTGGTCGAGGCGGTCTTCGAGATCGACCCGGCGGGCCCGGTCGCCGCGCTGCTCGACGAGGCCGGCCATCACCCGGGCGACGGGCAGCTCGTGGTCAAGCGCGAGCTGGCCCGCTCCGGACGACACCGCGCCTTCGTCAACGACGGCGCCGCCACCGTGGGGCTGCTCGAGCGGCTCGGCGAGCTCCTGGTGGAGCTGCACGGCCAGCACGAGCATCAGCGCCTGATGGAGCCGGCCCGCCAGCTCCTGCTCCTGGACCGCTTCGCGGAGGCCGACGATCGGCGGGAGCGGGTCGCGGCGCTGGTCCACCAGTGGGAGGAGGCGCGCGCCGCCCTCGATCGCCTGCGAGGCGAGATGCGAGAGGGCGCCCGACAGGAGGACCTCTACCGATTCCAGCTCTCCGAGATCGACGACCTGCGCCTGCGGGACGGGGAGGAGGACGAGCTGCGGGCCGAGCGCTCGCGCCTGCAGCACGCCGAGCGGATCGTGGCCGGCCTGCAGGAGACGGTCGGCCTCCTCTACGAGGAGCCCCAGTCCGCCACCGCGCGGCTCACTCGCGCGGCCACCCTCCTGCGCGATCTCTCCCGCTACGAGCCGGACGCGGCCGCCTCCATCGAGGCCCTCGAGGGCGCGCAGGCGTATCTCGAGGACGTGGTGGGCCGGGCCCGGGCGCTCCGGGATCGTGCGGTCTTCGACCCCGAGCGGCTCGAGCAGATCGACGCGCGCCTCGACGCCATCGTCAAGCTCAAGCGAAAGTACGGGGACTCGGTGGCGGCCATCCTCGCGCATCGCCAGGAGGTCGCGACCGCGCTCGATCGGATCACGCGCCACGACGCGATCGCGGAGGAGATGGAGCGCGCGGTGGAGAGCGCGGCCGCCGCCGCCGGGACGGAGGCCGCCGCGCTCTCCGCCGCGCGCGCCCGCGCCGCCGAGCGGCTCGAGCGGCTCGTGCAGAAGGAGATCCGCGGGCTCGGCATGGAGCACGGCCGCTTCCGCGTGGCCCTCCGTCGCGAGCCCGCGGCGGCGGGCGAGCTCGCGGGTCCGGAGGGCTGGCGGGTGGGACCCCGCGGGGCGGAGAGCGTCGAGCTGCTCCTCTCCGCCAACCCGGGCGAGGACCTTCGGCCGCTCGCCAAGGTCGTCTCCGGCGGCGAGCTCTCGCGGGTGATGCTCGCCGCGAAGACGGTCCTGGCCGCGGCCGACGACGTGCCGGTGCTGGTCTTCGACGAGGTGGACGCGGGGATCGGCGGCCGGGTCGCGGACGTGGTAGGCCAGAAGCTCGCGGCCAGCGCGGCCGGGCGGCAGGTGCTCTGCGTGACCCACCTGGCGCCGATCGCGGCCTACGCCGGCCAGCACCTGCTGGTCGAGAAGCGCGTGGCGCGCGGTGCCACGCGGACCACGGTGACCCTCCTGCCGGCCTCGGCTCGGGTGGACGAGCTGGCCCGCATGCTGGGCGGCGAGCGGGTCACCGAGGCATCGCGCCGGCACGCCCGGGAGCTCCTGCGGGACGCGCAGTGAGCCTCCGTGGCCGGGGGCAGCGGCCAGGTAGTGTAAGATGAGGCCCTGATGCTGAACGTGATCTTCCGCTCGATCTTCGGGACCAAGCACGAGCGCGACGTCAAGCGCATGCGTCCCGTGGTGGCCCAGATCGCGGCGCTCGAGCCCGACCTCCAGGCGCTCTCCGACGAGGCCCTCCGCGCCCGCACTACCGAGCTCCGTCAGCGGCTGGCCGACGGCGCCGAGGTCGACGACCTGCTGACCGAGGCCTTCGCCGCGGTCCGCGAGGCGGCGCGCCGGACGGTGCGGATGCGCCACTTCGACGTCCAGATGATGGGCGGCATGGTGCTCCACTCCGGGAAGATCGCGGAGATGGCGACCGGCGAGGGCAAGACTTTGGTGGCCACGCTGCCCGCGTACCTCAACGCGCTGCCCGGCAAGGGGACGCACGTGGTCACGGTCAACGACTACCTGGCCCGGCGCGACGCCCAGTGGATGGGGCCGATCTACCACGCGCTCGGCCTGACCGTCGGAGTGATCCAGCACGAGATGCAGTACCGCTACGACCCCGCGTACGCCTCGCCCGACATCCGGCTCGCGGCCCTCCGCCCGGTGACCCGGAAGGAGGCCTACGCGGCCGACATCACCTACGGGACCAACAACGAGTTCGGCTTCGACTACCTGCGCGACAACATGCAGTTCAGCCTCGACGACATCGTCCAGCGCGAGCACCACTACGCGATCGTGGACGAGGTCGACTCGATCCTGATCGACGAGGCACGCACCCCGCTCATCATCTCGGGGCGCGACCGCAGCGCGGAGAGCCGGGCCCCGCTCTACGAGAAGGTCAACCGGATCATCCCGCGCCTCAAGCGCGCCGCCACCATCGTGGAGGGCAAGCTCTCCGAGATCGAGGAGACCGCGGAGGGCGACTTCATCGTCGACGAGAAGTCGCGGACCGTGTCCCTGACCGACCAGGGGGTGGC
>DATFAJ010000044.1:0-4054 GCA_035254745.1 Candidatus Methylomirabilota bacterium
TCGCTCCTGGCCAACCTGGCCTCGCCCTGGAACGTCATCTTCCCCAAGAAGTACCTCGACCAGGACCCCAACTACTTCAAGACCCACGCGATCGGCTCGGGGCCCTTCAAGTTCAAGGGCTACACCCGCGGCTCCACGTTCGAGGGCGAGCGCAACCCCGCCTACTTCGTGAAGGACCGCCCGTACCTCGACGGCTACAAGTTCTACATCAGCCCGGAGACCTCGGTGCGGGCCGCCGCCATCCGCTCCGGGCGCGCGTACATCGAGTTCCGCAACCTGCCCAGCGCCGAGGTGGACGCGATCAAGAAGCAGCTCGGCGACAAGATCACGGTGCAGGAGACTCCGATGACCGGCGAGTGGGGCATCGCGATCAACAACACCAAGAAGCCGTTCAACGACGTTCGGGTGCGCCGCGCGCTCTCGCTCGGCATCGATCGCTACACGATGGCCAAGGTGCTCTATCCGCTGACCGGGCTCCGCTACGTGGGCGGCCTGATGCGGCCGGGGTCGGAGTGGGCGATACCGGAGGCGGAGCTGGAGAAGCTCCCCGGCTTCGGGCGGGACATCGAGAAGAACCGCGCCGAGGCGAAGAAGCTCCTCGCGGAGGCCGGCTATCCCAACGGGTTCAAGCTCGTGCTCAAGAACCGCAACGTCAAGCTGCCCTACCAGGACTTCGCGGTGTTCCTGATCGGCGAGTGGCGCAAGATCGGCGTCGAGGTGGAGCACCGTCCGCTCGAGACCGCGGCGTGGTTCTCGGACGGCCAGGACACCGGCAACTTCGAGCTGATCGTGGCCCCGACCGTGGAGTTCATGGACGACCCCGACCAGTTCCTCGGCCGCTACGCGACCGGTAGCACCCAGAATTGGGGCCGCTTCTCGGACCCGCAGGTCGACGATCTGTTCTCGCGCCAGGCCCGGGCCCTCGACCCGGTCGAGCGCAAGAAGCTCATCAACCAGATGGAGAAGCGCGTGCTGGACAACGCCTACTTCATGACCGGGCTCTGGTGGTCGCGGAACCTGGTGCAGTGGAGCAAGGTGAAGAACTACATCGCGCCCCCCAACCACTACACCAACCAGAAGCTCCAGGACGTGTGGCTCTCCGAGGATTGAGAGCCACACGTGCGCACCTACCTGGCCAAGCGGCTCCTGCTGATCGTCCCCACCCTGTTCGGCGTCGCGGCGGTGGTGTTCCTGATCATGCGCGTGATCCCGGGGGACGTGACGCTGCTGATCCTGGGTGGTGACCAGACCGGGCGCATCGATCCGCAGCAGCTCGCGGCGATGCGCCATCAGCTCGGGCTGGACCAGCCCATCGCGGTGCAGTTCGGCACCTGGCTGTGGGGCGTGCTGCGGCTCGACTTCGGCACCTCGCTCTGGACCGGGCAGCCGGTCATCGAGGAGGTGCTGATCCGGCTGCCGCTGAGCCTCGAGGTGGCCATCCTGGCCACGATCGTGTCGGTGCTCCTCGCCATCCCGCTCGGCATGATCGCGGCGGTGCGGCAGGACAGCTGGGTGGACTACGTCATCCGGGTGGCGAGCATCGGGGGTCAGGCCATCCCGTCGTTCTGGGTCGGGATCCTGGTCATCCTCGCCCTCGTGATCTACTTCGGCTGGGGGCCGCCGCTCGAGTTCACCCCGCCGTGGGTCGACCCGTGGGCCAACTTCCAGCAGCTCGTCTGGCCGGTGCTCACGGTCGGTTACCGCTACGCGGCGGTCACCACCCGCATGACGCGCTCGACCGTCCTCGAGGTCCTGCGCGAGGACTACATCCGCACCGCGTGGGCCAAGGGGCTGCGGGAGCGCGCGGTGGTCATCCGCCACGCGCTCAAGAACGCGATGCTCCCGGTGATCACCCTGGTGGGCACCGAGTTCGCCTTCCTCATCGGCGGCCTGGTCGTGACCGAGACCGTGTTCACCCTGAACGGAGTGGGCCGCTTCGTGGTGGACGCGGTCGCCCACCGGGACTACCCGGTGGTGCAGGCCCTCGTCTTCCTGATCGCGCTCTGCTTCGTGGTCGTCAACCTCCTGATCGACCTCACCTACGCGTGGTTCGATCCGCGCATCCGGTACCACTGAGATGGCGGTCGACAGCTCGCTCATCGGCACCACCGCGACCGCGCCGCTGGCGCCCCGGCTCACCTGGCCCGAGCACGTGTCGGGCTTCGTCCGGGCCAAGCCGCTGGGCGCGGTGGGGGCGGTCATCATCCTGGCCATGCTGGCGGTGGCCCTCCTCGCCCACGCGCTCGCGCCCTACGATCCGTACCTGGCCGACTACGCGGCCCAGTTCTCCCGCCCCGGAGCGGAGCACTGGTTCGGTACCGACGAGTTCGGCCGCGACGTGCTGAGCCGCATCATGTACGGCGCGCGCATCGCGCTCTTCGTGGGCTTCGCCGCGTCCTTCGCGGGCTGCTCGCTCGGCGCGACGCTCGGCGTGGTGAGCGCGTACTGCGGCGGCACGGTGGACCTGCTCCTCGAGCGGGTGATGGACGTCCTGCTCGCCTTCCCGCAGCTGATCCTGGCCCTCGCGGTGGCCTCGATCCTGGGTCCCGCGGTGCCCAACGTGGTGATCGCGGTGGCGATCCCGATCATCCCGCGGGCGGCCCGGGTGGTGCGGGCCACCGCGCTCTCGATCAAGGAGAACCAGTACGTGGAGGCGGCCCACGGGCTCGGGGCCAGCCACTACCGCGTGGTCGCGCAGCACCTGCTGCCGAACGTGTTCGCCCCCTACCTGATCATCCTGACCGCGCAGCTCGGGACCGCGATCCTGGCCGAGGCCGCGCTGTCCTACCTGGGGCTGGGCGCGGCCGAGCCGACGCCGTCGTGGGGGCTGATGCTCTCGGGCTCCGCGCCGGCCTACGCCGAGAAGGCGCCCTGGATCGGCCTCTTCCCCGGCATCGCGATCAGCCTGGCCGTCTTCGGCTTCAGCCTCTTCGGCGACTCGCTCCGCGACGCGCTCGATCCGAAGCTGCGCGGCAAGTAGCTAGCGGAGCCGGAGACCGAGACGGCCCCATCGGGTGTGGCCGTCGCCGTCGGAGGACCAGTAGACCCAGACCGGGCGGCCGACGATCCGCGTCTGGGCCACCGGCCCCCAGTGGCGGCTGTCCTCCCCCGCGTTGCGGTTGTCGGCCATCACGAACACGGACCCGGACGGGATCTCGAGCCGGGCCACGTCGCGGGCCGTGCGCGCTTCGTCGCTCCAGTCGGCGTAGGGCTCGGGGACCGGGCGGCACCCGTCGAGCGGCGGCTCGCAGTTGATGTAGACCTCGTGGCCCTGGACCGTGATCTCCTCCCCGCCGAGCCCGACAATTCGCTTCACCAGCAGCTCGTTCGGATCGCTCGGGTCGGTGAAGACGACCAGGTCCCCGCGCGCCGGCCAGTGCGCCGCCTTGTCGATCAGGACGTAGTCGCCCACCTGGAGCGTCGGGGCCATGGAGGTCGACGGGATCCAGACCCCCTCGAAGCGGTGCCGGACGGCCAGCGGCAGCGCGGCCGCGAGGGCCACCACCGTGAGGATGACGAGGCTCCAGAAGACCCGGCCGGAGGCGCCCACCGCTCCCCACGGTAAGCCAGCCATCCGGGTTCCCCGCGAGATTTCTCGCGCCCCCCGCGGCCCGGTGTTGAGGGGCCGGGCACGGTGGTGCTAGGATCGCCCCGACGCCCGCGACCGGGGGCGGCTCATGACCCACACCGACATCAAGGGACTGGCGGTCTCCACCGCGTCCTCGGAGGCGCTCGCGGCCTACGAGCGCGGGCTCGATCTCTTCCTGCGCTGGCGCGGCGGTCCGCTGGAGGCCCTCGCCCTGGCGGTCAAGGCGGACCCCGGCTTCGTCCTCGCCCACTGCGCGCGGGCCTTCATCGCCTGGCGCATGGGGCAGGTAGGGGCGGCCTCGGCGGCCCACCGCGACGTCATGGCCCTGGCCGACCGGGTACACGACGAGCGCGAGCGCGCGCACGTGGAGGTGGTCGACGCGCTCCAGCAGGGCGAGCGCGCGAAGGCCCAGCACCTGCTCGAGCGCACCGCCGAGCGCTACCCCCTCGACCGCCTGATCGTGCG
>DATFAJ010000045.1:0-4241 GCA_035254745.1 Candidatus Methylomirabilota bacterium
CCCGCTGGCCGCACTTCTCGGCCGCGTACCGCTACTACTTCGGCGATCCCGATCTCAAGCACGTGGGGGCGGTGAGCTTCGGGGAGACGATCCCGATCTACCGGGACAGCGCGCCCGCGGGCAGCCAGTGGGAGGCGGGCATCCAGGCCAGCGTGTTCGCGGTCTTCCTGATGGACCAGCCGTCGAAGGACCTGCTGAACGCCGACTACTTCGCGGCGCTCTACGGGGCCTGGCGTGGCGGCCCGGTCTCGGCGCTCGGCCGGCTGTTCCACCAGAGCTCGCACCTGGGCGACGAGTTCCTGCTGCGCACCAGGACCGAGCGCGTCAACCTGACCTACGAGAGCGTCGATCTCAAGCTCTCCTACGACCTGCCGTGGGGCTTCCGCACCTACGGCGGCGGCGGCTACCTGTTCGACCAGGAGCCGGCGGACCTGCAGCCGTGGTCGGTCCAGGGGGGTCTCGAGTTCCGCAGCCCGTGGACGGTGGCCTCCGGCCACATCCGTCCGGTGGCGGCGCTGGATCTACAGAGCCGCGAGCAGAACGGCTGGAACGTGGACGTCTCGCTGCGCGGGGGCATCCAGTTCGAGGACGTCCGCGTGCTCGAGCGCAACCTGCAGCTGCTCGTCGAGTACTTCCACGGCAACTCGCCGGACGGGCAATTCTTCAAGCGCCGCGTCGAGTACCTGGGGCTCGGGGCCCACTTCCACTTCTAGGCGCTACCGCGTGAGCGCCGTGACGAGGTCGTGCGCGCCCGGGTGGCTCGCGAGGAGCGCGGCCCGCTCGCCCGCCTCGTAGTCGGCGTAGTCGAAGCCGGGGGCGACGGTGGCGCCCAGGAGGGCCAGGCGGCCCCCGGGCCGGAGGCGCGCGCCCTGCCAGACGCCCCGCGCCACGACGACCTGTGGCCGCTGCCCGGCCTCGAGATCGGTGCCGATCACCACCACGCGATGCGAGCCGTCGGGCCGGAGCTGGAGCATCTCCACCGGGTCGCCCAGGTAGAAGTGGAAGATCTCGTCGGTGGCCAGGCGGTGCATGGCCGAGAAGGTCTCCGGGGTGAGCAGGTAGTAGATCGCGGTGCCGGCCGCGCGCGGTCCCCGGTAGCGGGACGGCAGCGCGTCGCCGGGCACGACCTCGGCGCTGCGGTAGGTCTCCGCGAAGAAGCCGCCCTCCACCGGGTGCGGCAGCAGGCCGAGCAGCGTACGGAGCGCCTCGACGGTCGGCATGCCGGCATTGTAAGATACGCGCATGCGTCGAGTTCGCCGGATCCTCCACGCGACCGATTTCTCCCGTGCCTCCACGCCCGCGCTCAAGGGGGCGATCTCGATGGCCAAGGCCAACCACGCGGCTCTCACGGTGGTGCACGTGATGGCCCCGCCGTCGCTGGCCCTGCCCGGCGAGGGCTACGTGTCGCCCGCGCTCTACGAGAGCCTCGAGCGCTCGGCGCGCGCGGCGGCCCAGAAGCGCCTCAACGCGGTGCTGGCCCGGGCCCGGGCCGCGGGCGTGCGCGCCCGCGGGCTGCTGCTCGAGGGCGTACCCCACGAGCTGATCGCGCGGGCGGCGCGGAAGGCCGATCTGCTCGTGATCGGCACCCACGGCCGCAGCGGCCTCGCCAAGCTGTTCCTGGGCAGCGTCGCGAGCCGCCTGGTGGCGCTGGCGCCCTGTCCGGTGCTGACGGTGCGGGGCCGGTAGGCGCGATGAGCGCCGCCGCGCCGGCGCGCGTCACCGCCGACTCCAAGGTCAACGACGTGCTCGCGCGGCACCCCGCCACCGCGCCGGTCTTCACCCAGGGGCGGCGCCTCTACGTCGATCAGCCGCGCGAGCTCTACGCGCGCTTCCCCGGGCTCACCGTCGGCGACTTCGCGCGCCAGAACGAGCTCGACCTGGCCGCGGTGCTGGTCCAGGTCAACGCGCTCGCCGAGTCGGAGGACGCGGCGCGCGCGCTCGCGACGCGCGCGCCCGACGCCGGCCTTGCCCGTCCCGGGCAGTTCTCGCTGACCCTCGGCTACACCGCCAGCTATCGCCCCCGCGAGGACTCGGCCCCGGACAGCGTCTCGGTGGTCGCGGTCCAGTCGGCGCGCGGTCCCGAGTAGAGCCTGACCAGCCAGAACCCGTCGGCCCCGGCGTCGAGACCGGCCGCGCCGCCGGCGTCGGACCGCTCCCGGTGGGGCAAGCAGGCGGTCGTCCCGGAGGAGATCCGCTTCCTCGAGGGGCCCCAGACCCGCTCCTTCGAGCTGGCCCGGACCGTCCGCGTCTTCTTCGAGTTCATGCGGGGCTTCCGCGCGCTCCACTTCGTCGGGCCGTGCGTCACCGTGTTCGGCTCCGCCCGCTTCAAGGCCGACCACCCGTACTACGCGCTCGCGCGCGAGCTGGGCGGGCGGCTGGCGCGCGTGGGCTTCACGGTGATGACCGGCGGCGGCCCCGGGATCATGGAGGCGGCCAACCGCGGGGCCAAGGAGGCGGGCGGGCGCTCGGTGGGCTGCAACATCCAGCTGCCCCAGGAGCAGCGCCCCAATCCGTACCTCGACCACTGGATCACCTTCCGCCACTTCTACGTGCGCAAGGTGATGCTGGTGAAGTACTCCTACGCATTCGTGGCGCTGCCCGGCGGATTCGGGACCCTCGACGAGACCTTCGAGGTCGCGACCCTCGTGCAGACCGGCAAGGTCCGGGAGTTCCCGATCGTGCTCATGGGCCGCGACTACTGGCAGCCGCTCGTCGACTTCGTCCGTAACCGTCTCCTGGTCGAAGGCACGATCGATCCGGGCGACGAGCAGCTCCTGATGACCACGGACTCGGCCGAGGAGGCGGTGGAGTGGGTCGCGGGGGTGGGCATGCGGCGCTTCGGCCTGAGCTACGGCTCGCGGGCGCGCCGGCGCTGGTATCTGGGCGAGTAGCTTGACCCTCCGCCGGCCGCTTGCTAGCGTAGCCGCGCGTCAACCGACGTCGAACGGGAGATCATCCATGCGCACGCGCTCATTCCTTCGCCTCTCCATCGTCCTCATCCTCGGCGCCCTCGTCGTGGCGGGCGGCCCGAGCGCCGCCTTCGCCCAGGCCCCGATCAAGATCGGCCTGGTGCAGGGCTTCACCGGGCCGTTCGAGGTCTACGCCAAGCAGGTCAAGCGCGGCTTCGACCTGGGCCTCGAGTACGCGACCGGCGGCAAGGGCGAGGTGCTGGGCCGGAAGATCGTGGTCCTGGAGGAGGACGATCAGCTGAAGCCGGACGTGGCCAAGCAGAAGGTCACCAAGCTCTACGCCGACGACAAGGTCGACCTCGTCGTCGGCACCACCTCGAGCGCGGCGGCGCTGGCGGTGCTGCCGGTGGCGGCCGAGTTCAAGAAGGTCCTGATCGTGGAGCCGGCGGTGGCGGACAGCATCACCGGCGAGAACTGGAACCGCTACATCTTCCGCACCGGGCGCAACTCGACCCAGGACGCGATCGCCAACGCGCTGGCGGTGGCCCGGCCCGGCGTCTCCATCGCCACCATCGCCCAGGACTACGCGTTCGGGCGCGACGGGGTGGCCGCCTACAAGGCCGCGGTCGAGAAGGCGGGGGCGCAGGTGGTGCACGAGGAGTACGCGCCCACCACCGCCACCGACTTCACCGCGCCCATCCAGAAGATCATCGGCGCGCTCAAGGACCGGTCGGGGCCCAAGTACGTCTTCGTGATCTGGGCGGGCAAGGGCGGGCCGTTCCCCCAGCTGGTCGACAACCGGCTCGACAAGTACGGCATCACGCTCACGAGCGGCAGCAACGTGCTCGACGTGCTCAAGGCGATGAAGAGCATGAAGCTCGAGGGCATGGTCGGTGGGGCCTACTACTACTACGACATCCCCAAGAACCCGATCAACGACTGGCTGGTCCGCGAGCACGTCAAGCGCTTCAACGAGCCGCCCGACTTCTTCACCTGCGGCGGCTTCGCGGCCGCGATGGCGGCGGTGGCCGGCATCCAGAAGGCGGGCGGGACCGACACCGAGAAGCTGATCGCGGCGATGGAGGGGCTCGAGTTCCAGACCCCCAAGGGCAAGATGATCTTCCGCAAGGAGGACCACCAGGCCCTGCAGACCATGTACGCGGTCAAGTTGGTGGCGAAGCCAGACGTACCATGGCTGGTGCCGACGCTGGTTCGCGAGCTGTCGCCCCAGGAGACGGCGCCCCCCATCCAGAACAAGCGCTGACCCGCGAAGGACGCCCCGCAAACCCGGGTAGGGGCCAAGAGGAGGCGACGAGGATGAATCGCGTCGAT
>DATFAJ010000046.1:0-4437 GCA_035254745.1 Candidatus Methylomirabilota bacterium
CTGGGGGAGTGCGGGGGCCATTTCGGGGCCCCCGCATTAGACAGAGCCTGAAGACTTAGACCACTGACAGCACGAACAGCAAGAACGGAAGACAGCACGGCAACCCCCATGAGCCTCCAAGACAAAGAGCTGATCCTCGGCGTCACCGGCAGCATCGCGGCCTACAAGGCCGTCTACCTGCTGCGCGAGCTCACCCGGCTCGGAGCCCGGGTCACGGTGGTCACCACCGCGCACGCCGACCGCTTCATCGGTCCGCTCACCTTCCGGACGCTGTCCGGCCGGCCGGTGCTCTCGGACCTCTTCGATCCCCAGAGCCCGGAGGCGGTCGAGCACGTGGCCCTCGCCGAGCGGGCCCAGGCCCTCGTGGTCGCGCCGGCCACCGCCAACCTCCTGGCGCGGGCCGCCCACGGCATCGCCGACGACTTCCTCACCACGCTCCTGCTGGCCGCGCGCTGTCCGGTGCTGATGGCACCCGCGATGGACGGGGGCATGTGGGACCATCCCGCGGTGACCGCGAACGTCCGCACGCTCCGCGAGCGCGGGGTCACCGTGCTCGAGCCCGACGCGGGCGCGCTCGCCTCCGGCCTCTCCGGGCGCGGCCGCCTGCCGGAGGTCGACGCGATCGTGGAGGCGATCGAGCGCCTGCTCGCCCCGCGGCGCGACCTGGCCGGCGAGCGCGTGCTCGTGACCTCGGGCCCCACCCGCGAGCTCATCGACCCGGTGCGCTACATCTCGAATCGCTCCTCGGGCAAGATGGGGCAGGCGGTCGCGACCGCGGCCCTGCGCCGCGGCGCCGAGGTGATCCTGATCTCGGGGCCCACCGCCCTCACCCCGCCGCCCGGCGCGGTCTACGTGCCGGTGCAGACCGCGGAGGACATGCGCGAGGCGGCGCTCCAGCACGTCGATCGCGCCAGCATCCTGATCAAGGCGGCCGCGGTGGGCGACTACCGCGCCCGGCGGCCGAGCGAGAGCAAGATCAAGTCCAAGAAGGACGAGGGGCTCACCCTCGAGCTGGTGGCGAACCCGGACATCCTGCGCGAGCTGGCCGCCCGCAAGGGCCGCGCCTTCCTGGTGGGCTTCGCGGCCGAGACCCACGACGTGCGCGCGAACGCGGCGGCCAAGCTCGAGGCGAAGGGCGTCGACCTCCTCGTGGTCAACGACGTGAGCGTGCAGGGCATCGGCTTCGAGGCCGACGACAACCAGGTGACCCTGATGGACCGCTGGGGCGGCGTGGCCGACCTGCCCCGGATGAGCAAGCTCGACGTGGCCGACGCCATCCTCGACCGGGTGCTCGGCCTCCGCGCGGCGCAGCGCGCCGGCACGCCCGACCGCAGCGCGCGCTAGCCGGATGAGCGACCCGCGGGAGGACGTGACCCTCGCCCTGCGCGGGCTCGCCGACACCCTCCGGCACCACCGCGACCTCGGGCTGCGCGACCTGACCCTGGCCTCCGTGCCCTTCCCCGATCCGGCCGACGCCCTGCGCGAGCAGGAGCGCGCGCGGCAGGGCTGCCAGCTCTGCAAGCTCTGCAAGAGCCGCACGAACATCGCCTTCGGCTCGGGCCACGCCCGCGCGCGCCTCATGGTGGTGGGCGAGGGGCCGGGCGAGGAGGAGGACAAGCAGGGCGTGCCCTTCGTGGGGCGCGCCGGCCAGCTCCTCACCCGGATGCTCGCCTCGGTCGGCTTCGACCGCGAGCGCGACTGCTACATCGCCAACGTGGTGAAGTGCCGGCCCGAGCGCAACCGCAACCCGGAGCCGGACGAGGTCGCGGCGTGTAGCCCGTTCCTGATGGCCCAGATCGACACGGTGGCCCCGCACGTCATCCTGGCCCTCGGCAACTTCGCGGCCCAGACCCTGATCGGCACCAAGGAGGGCATCACCCGGCTGCGCGGCAAGACCTACGCCTTCCGGACCGCGGTGCTGGTGCCGACCTTCCACCCCGCGTTCCTGCTGCGCAATCCCGGCCAGGAGTTCAAGCGCATGGCCTGGGACGACCTGAAGCTGGCGCGGCGCGAGTACGACGCGCGCGCGACGGACGGTGGGCGGACCGGCGGTTGATCGCGGATATCGTCTTCGATATCCCGATCGACCACGCGTTCTCCTACGCGGTGCCCGCGGGCCTCGGGGTGAGCCGCGGGCAGCGGGTGAGCGCACCGCTGCACGGCCGGAGCCGCATCGGAGTGGTGGTCGCGCTCCGTGAGGGAGACGCGACCTCCCTGAAGCCGCTGCAGCGCGCGGTCGAGCCGGTGCCGGTCCTGTCGGACGCGGCGCTCGAGCTCACGCGCTGGGCCGCCCGCGAGAGCCTCTCGTCGTGGGGCTCCACCCTGCTCTCGCTGCTGCCGCCGCCGCCGCGGCCCTCCGCGGCCGAGACCGTCTCGCCGCCCGCGCATCCGCTCCCGGGGCCCGCCCACGAGCCCGAGCTGTGGACGGACCATCGGCGCGAGGCCCGCCTCGCCGAGCACCTCGAGCGGGAGGCCGGCGCCGCGCTCGTCATCGCCCCGGACCGCGAGGCGGCCGCGCGCTGGGCGCGCCGGCTCGACGCGGCCCGGCTCGACAGCGGGGTGCCCGAGCCCGAGCGGCGCCGCGCCTGGTTCGCGGCCTCGCGCGGCAAGAGCCGCGTGGTGGTCGGGACCCGCTCCGCCCTGCTCGCCCCGCTGCCACCCCCGGCGACGCTGGCCCTCATCGACGAGCACGACCCGGCCCACAAGCCCCCCGGCGCGCCGCGCCTGCACTCGCGCGACCTCCTCCTGCGGCGCGCCGCGCTCGACGGCAGCCGGCTGCTGCTGCTGTCGGCCACGCCGTCGGTGGAGACGTGGTGGCGCGCGCAGGACGGCCAGATCTCCCGCGCCGAGACCGCGGCCGGCCCCTGGCCCCAGATCCTGACCGCGGACACCCGCGGCATCCTGCGCAACCATCCGCTGACGCTCCCCCTCACCCGCGCCATCGAGGACAGCACGAAGCACGGCCGCCGCGCCGCGCTGATCGTCAGCCGCCGGGCCGCCGCGCTCGCCTGCGACGACTGCGGGGCGATCCTCCGCTGCCCGGACTGCGGGGTGCCACAGGCCCTCTCGCGGGATCGCCGCGGGCTGCGCTGCCCGCTCTGCGCGCGGGTCGACGCCCCACCCGATCACTGCGGCGGCTGCGGCGGGCACCGCCTCTCCCCGTTCGGCTGGGACGCCGAGCGCGTGCAGACCTCGGTGGTCCGGCGCTTCCCGCGCCTGACCGTCTCGCGGCAGAACCTCGAGGCCCAGGTGGTGATCGGGACCCCGGCCCTGCTGCGCACGCTGCCGACACGCTCGGTGGGCTGCGTCGGGTTCGTGGCCCTGGACGGCATGCTGCGCGTGCCCGACTTCCGGGCCGGCGAGCGCACCTGGGAGCTGCTGTGGGCGGCCGCGGAGGCGGTGATGCCCGACGGCCGGGTCGTCGTGCAGACCCAGCACCCCGAGCACTACGCGGTCCGCACCGTGCAGGCCCAGGACCACGCCGGCTTCTACAAGGAAGAGCTGCGCTTCCGGGCCGAGCTGGGCTACCCGCCCTTCCGGCGCCTGTGCGAGGTCTCGGCCCGCGCCCGCGAGGACGCCCGGGCGCGCGCGCTCGCCGACGAGTGCGCGGCGGCCCTGCGCGGCATCGCCGGGCTCACGGTGTATCCGCCCGCATCGGCCAGCCCGACCGGCGCGCGCAATCGGCGGTGGCGATTCGTCGTCAAGGGGCCCGCCGACCTGCCCCATCTGCTGGCTCCCGCGCTCGCGCCGCTGCTCGGGAAGCGACGGGGCGCGGCCGGTATGGTAGAAGTAGAGATGGACCCGCAGGCGAACGGCTGAGGCGACGACGGTCCGGAGGAGACGAGCCCAGTGGCACTGCTGACGGTGAGACTGTACGGCGACCCGGTGCTGCGGCAGGTGGCCGCGCCGGTCCGCGAGATCACGCCGGAGATCAAGCGGATCATCGCCGACATGACCGAGACGATGTGGCATCAGGTGGGCATCGGGCTGGCCGCCCCGCAGGTCGGCGTGGCCCGCCGCATCCTGGTCATGGACGACGGCAAGGGCGGCGCCCAGGCCCTGATCAACCCGGTGATCGAGTCTCGGAGCGGGACCATTTGCGAGGAGGAGGGGTGCCTCTCCCTGCCCGGTATCTTCGCGGACGTGGAGCGGAGCCGATCGATCACGGTCAGCGCGCTCGACGCGGACGGCAAGCCGTTCTCGTTCGACGCCAGCGGGCTCAGGTCGCGGGTCGTGCAGCACGAGATGGATCACCTGGACGGCGTGCTGTTCATCGATCGCCTGCCCCCCGTGACCCGGGACCGCATCAAGAAGAAGATCCAGAAGGAAGGCTTCCCCAAGGAGACCGCGCACCACGCCTTCGCGCTCTAGCGGGCCGGGGCTGCGCGTCCTGTTCTACGGCACCCCCGCCTTCGCCCTGCCGACCCTCGAGGGCCT
>DATFAJ010000047.1:0-2391 GCA_035254745.1 Candidatus Methylomirabilota bacterium
GATCGCCCCGCATGACCGAGCTCACCCCCGATCAGGTCCAGGCCCTCGCCACCGCGGCGGGCCTGCCGCTCCACGAGGGCGACCTGGCCGAGGTCACCCATCGCCTGAACGCCTTCGTCGAGGTGCTGGGCGGCCTGGCCGCGCTCGATCTGGCCGCCGCCGAGCCCGTGCCGGCGACGCCTCCCGATCCGGACCCCGGCCCGCCCCCGGGCCCTCCCACGGGCCTGCGATGACCGCGGACCTCGCCTACCGCACCGCGACCGAGCTGGCCGGGCTGATCCGGGCCCGCACCGTCTCGCCGGTGGAGGTCGTGCAGGCCTACCTCGCGCGCATCGACCGCTGGGACGGCGCGCTGCGCGCGTACGTCACGGTCTGCCGCGAGCGCGCGCTCGACGAGGCCCGCGCCGCGGCGCAGGCGCTCGGCCACCGCGGGCCGGTGGGCCCGCTCCACGGCGTGCCGTTCGCGGTGAAGGACCAGTTCGACACCGCGGGGGTGCGCACCACGTCGGGCTCGCGCCTGCACGCCGACCGGATTCCCGCCGAGGACGCCACGGTGGTGGCGCGGCTGCGCGCGGCCGGCGGCATCCTGCTCGGCAAGCTGAACCTCACCGAGTTCGCGCTCGGTGGCACGCTCACCTACCCGTTCGGCCAGCCCCGCAACCCGTGGGACCAGGCCCGCGAGACGGGCGGCTCGTCGTCGGGCTCGGGTATCGCGGCCGCGGCGGCACTGGCCGCGGCGACGCTGGGCGAGGACACCGGCGGCTCGGTGCGGAGCCCGGCCTCGTGGTGCGGCGCGGTCGGGCTGCGGCCCACCTGGGGCCTGGTCCCGCGCTCGGGCTGCGTGCCGGTGGCGTGGTCGATGGACGCGCCCGGCCCGCTCACCCGCTCGGTCGAGGACGCGGCGCTGCTGCTGTCGATCATCGCCGGGCCCGACGGCCGGGACCGGTGGCTCCAGCCCGCGCGGACCGACCCCCGCGCCGATCTCGAGCGCGGCGCGGGCGGCCTCTCGATCGGCCTCGTGACCCGGCTCGTGGACAGCCCGGACACCGATGCCGAGGTGCGCGGCGCGGTGCGCGCGGCCGCCGAGACCCTGCGCGGGCTCGGCGCGCGCGTGGAGGACGTCGATCTGCCGCTGCTGCCGCTGGCGGGCGCGGTGTTCATGGCCCTGGCCGACGGGGAGGCCGCGGCCTGGCACCATCCCACGCTGGCCTCGCGCGGCACCGAGTACGATCCCGGCACGCGGCGGCGGCTCGTCACCGCCGCGCTCCTGCCCGCCACGCTCGCCCAGCAGGCGGCGCGGGCCCGCGCGGCGATCCGCGCGCAGGTCTGGGACGCGCTCGCGCGCTACGACGTGCTGCTGGCGCCGACCGGCCCCACCGCGGCGCCGCCGATCGCCGCCGGCCAGGCGCCGATCGCCTCGCGCGCGGAGGCGGCGCGCCGCTTCTTCAACCGGCGCTCCTACACCACGCCGGCGAGTCTGGCCAGCGTGCCCGCGCTCTCGCTGCCGTGCGGCTTCACCGTGGGTGGCCTGCCGATCGGGCTGCAGCTGATCGGGCGGCGCTTCGACGAGGCGACGCTCCTGCGGGCCGCGCGCGCCTACGAGCGCGCGACCGACTGGCGTGCGCGCCGGCCACCGCTGCCGGGCTGACGCCCCGGCCTCACCGCGTCCGGCGGGTCACGAAGCGCGCCTCCAGCTCGGCCCACTCGCGGCGGCCGAACAGATCCCACAGCTCGCCGTGGGTCAGCATGTCGTCGGCGAGGCCCGCGGTGGTGCCGGTGGACTTCAGCTCGGCGAGCAGCCGCTGCCCGGCGCGGGCCATGATCCGGGTGAGCGCGTTCGGATAGATCGCGATCTTGTAGCCGAGCTCGGCCAGCTCCGCCTGGGGGAGGATCGGGGTGCGCCCGCCCTCCACCATGTTGGCCAGCGTCGGGGCCGGGATCTGCGCGCAGATCGCGCGCATCTCCTCGGCGCTCTCGGGGGACTCCACGAAGATCACGTCCGCGCCGGCCTGGGCGAACGCGCGCCCGCGGGCGATCGCCTCGCCGAGACCCAGGGTGGTGCGGGCGTCGGTGCGGGCCACGATCAGGAAGTCGGGCGAGGAGCGGGCCGCCCGCGCGGCCTCGATCTTGGCCACCATCTCCTCCACCGGCACCAGGCGCCGGCCGGGCTCGTGCCCGCACTTCTTGGGCATCTCCTGGTCCTCGATCTGGATCGCGGCCGCGCCGCGCCGCTCGAACTCGGCAACGGTGCGCAGGACGTTGAGGGGGTTGCCGAAGCCGGTGTCGCCGTCCGCGATGACCGGCAGCGCGATCGCCCCCGCGATCTGCTCGAGGCGCACCAGCACCTCGTAGAACGAGATCAGCCCCACGTCCGGGATGCCGAGCGCGCTG
>DATFAJ010000048.1:0-4908 GCA_035254745.1 Candidatus Methylomirabilota bacterium
GGAGGGCCCCCCTGCCGCCCCCCGCCCACCCGTGGCTGAACGCTACCGCGCCCGCACCAACCGATACCGAGCCACCGCCGCGTTGTGATCGGCCAGGTTCGTCGAGAACTGGTGGTGCCGGTCGTCCATCGCTACGAAGTAGAGGAAGTTCACGTGGGCGGGCCGGACCGCGGCCTGGATCGCGGCGCGGCCGGGGCTGGCGATGGGGCCGGGCGGCAGGCCCTGGCGGCGATAGGTGTTGTAGGGCGAGTCGGTCTGGAGGTCTTCCCGGGTGAGCCGCTTGCGGTCCTTGCCGACCGCGTACTGCACGGTCGGGTCCGCCTGCAGCGGCATGTCCCGGCGGATGCGGTTCCAGAACACCGCCGAGATGAGCGGCATCTCGGCGGGCTCCACCGCTTCCTTCTCGATGATCGACGCGAGGGTCAGCATCTGGTGCACGCTCAGATCGCGCCCGCGCGCCTCGGCCAGGATCTCGGGAGAGATCTTCTCGCGCAGGCGGGCGACCATGCGGGCCAGGATCTCCTCGGCGGTCATGCCCTTCACGAACTGGTAGGTGTCGGGGAAGAGGTAGCCCTCGACCGAGTCGGCCTGGATGTCGAGCGTCTTCAGGAAGACCGCGTCGCGCGCGACCCGCAGGATGTCGACGGCCGGCGCGAGCCGCTCCGCCTCGAGCTGCTTGGCCAGCTCGGTGAGCGAGCTGCCTTCCTGGACCACCACGACGTGCTGCAGCACCTGGCCGCCCTCGAGGCGCTCGAGCACGCGCACGGTGTTGGTGCCCGGGGGGATCTGGTACTCGCCCGCCTTCAGGCTGCGGAAGCTGCCGCGGGCCACCGCGAGGAGGACGAAGCCCACGCGGCTGCGGATCACGCCCGCGTCGTCGAGGATCTCGGCCACCTCCATCACGCCCTTGTGGGCCGGAACCTCGACCACCCGCGGGGTGGCGCGCAGGGTCTCGGGCACGCTCAGGATCCACCAGCCCTCGAGCAGCAGCGAGAGGACGGCCACCGCCACGAGCAGGCCGACCGCGGTGCGCCAGGTGGGTCCGGAATGCCCGGGGCTCCTGCCCCAGGGCTTGAGGGATCGGGGACGCTCCATCATGGACTCTCTCATTTTGGACGGGCTTCTTTAATGAGTCAAACCGCCGCTAAACTGGCGGAATGTCGCCGACCGCCCTGCTGCTGGTGCTGCTCGCCGCCCTCTGCCACAGCACGTGGAACCTGATCGTGAAGAGCGACGCGCGGCGCCTCGAGATCCAGTCGGGCGCCCTGGTGGTCGGCACCCTGCTCTGTGCGCCGGTGCTCCTCTTCCACCCGCCCTGGTCCCTGCCGCCGCTCGCCTGGGCCGCGGTGGCGGTGTCGGCCCTGTTCGAGTCCGCCTACGTGCTCGCGCTGACCTCCGCCTACGGCGCGGGCGACATGTCGCTGGTGTACCCGGTCGCCCGCGGCACCGGGACGGTGCTGGTCGCTCCACTGGCGGTGCTGCTGCTGGGCGAGCGGCCGTCGCTCCAGGGCGCGCTCGGCATCGGGCTCGTGGTGATCGGCATCTTCCTGAGCCACGGCGCGCTCGGCGGCTGGGCGGCCGCGCGGGCCCACCGGCGGGCGGTCGGCTGGGCGCTGCTGACCGGCGCCATGATCGCCGGCTACTCGCTCGTCAACAAGGTCGGGGTCACCCTGGTCCCGGTACCGCTCTACGCCTTCCTGGTCTTCCTGGCCGACGCGGTGCTGGTGCGCCTGGTGCAGCGGTGGCGGGGCGGATCGGCGCCGGCCCTGCGCCGGGACGCGCCCTGGGGCCGGATCGTCGCGGTCGGCGTCCTGATGATGGGGGCCTACCTCGCGGTCCTGGTCGCGATGTCGCAGGCCCCTGTGAGCTACGTGGTCGCGACCCGCGAGATCAGCGTGGTGGTGGCGGCGCTGCTCGGCGCGCTCGTGCTCCACGAGCGGCACTCGGCGGCGCGGGTGGCCGGCGCGGTCGTGATCTTCGGGGGCCTCTGCGCGATCGCCCTGGCCCGCTGACCGGCGGCCGGGGCGAGGCGGGCGGGCCACGGTGGGGCTGTTCCCGCCCGGCCTGGTGGCCCTGAGGACGCCCGGACGGCGCCGGCGGGTTCGGGGAGCCCCGGGGGTGCGTGGTCGGGGTGATGTCGGCCGGCCTCGGGGCTTCTGGTATAATCACCGGCCTGGGGGCGACCCCCCCTGACACCCCGAGGAGGAGACCCAATGCAGGAGCTGCTGCTTCCAGTCCGTCACGAGTGGCTCGCCCGTGAGCGTGCCTACGGGAAGATCGCCATCGAGCCCTTCGAGCCGGGCTTCGCCCTGACCGCGGGCAACGCCTACCGACGCGTGCTCCTGTCCTCGATCTCCGGATCCGCACCCACCTGGGTCAAGATCGAGGGCGTGCTGCACGAGTTCTCGCACCTGGTCGGCGTGCGCGAGGACACCCTCGACATCATCCTGAACCTGCGCAAGCTGGTGTTCACCCTGCACGTGAACCGGCCGAAGCTGCTCCGCCTGAAGGCCCAGGGGGTGCGGACGGTCACCGCGCGGGACTTCGAGCCGGATCCCGACGTGGAGATCCTGACCCCGGAGGTGGCGCTGGCCACCCTGGACAAGGACGGCACCCTCGAGATGGAAGTGTGCGTGGAGCGCGGGCGCGGCTACCAGCCCGCCGAGAAGCGCGAGCCGGAGGCGCTCCCCATCAACGCCATGCTGATGGACGCGGACTTCTCGCCGGTGAAGCGTGTGAACTTCCACGTGGAGAGCCAGCCGGGCGGGCACGAGCGGCTGGTGATCGAGCTGTGGACGAACGGCACCGTGACGCCCGAGATGGCCATCGCGGACGCCTCGCGCATCCTGGACGACCAGTTCGCGCTGCTGATCGACTTCCCGGTGGCGACGCCGGAGGAGACGGTGGGCACCGAGCAGGGCGCGGAGCCCCCGCCGCGCAGCGAGGTGAACGAGCACCTCTTCCGCAACGTGGACGAGCTCGAGCTGTCGGTCCGCGCGTCGAACTGCCTGAAGACCGCCAACATCCGGACCATCGCCGACCTCGTGCAGAAGACGGAGTCGGAGCTGCTGAAGACCAAGAACTTCGGCAAGAAGTCGCTGAACGAGATCAAGACCATCCTGGGAGAGATGGGGCTCTCCCTCGGCATGCGTCTCGATCCCGAGGAGCTGGAGCGGCTGCGCGCGCACTACGAGCGCAGCTTCGAGACCTAGTCTCCCTCCCGCATCCCGCGCGTCCCATCACGGCCTCCGGTCACCCGGGGGCCGTGGTGCTTTCGGGATCCTCCAGGGAGAACGTGTCGGTGACACCGCGGGCCCACGCGGTCACGCGCAGGACCGTGCCGTCCGTCTCGAGGATCACCGCGCCGTCACGGTCGGTGCGGTAGACGCGCGCCCCGGCCGCCTCGAGCCGGGCCAGCGCCTCCGGGCTCGGGTGGCGGAAGGGATTGCGCGCGCCGACCGAGATCACCGCCACCCGGGGGCGCGCCGCGGCCAGGAACGGCGCGCCGGTCGAGGAGCGACTGCCGTGGTGGGCCACCTTGAGCGCGAGGACGTGGAGGGGGCCGCCGCGCTCGAGCATGAGCGCCTCGCCGCGCGCGCCCAGGTCGCCCGGCAGCAGTAGCGAGAAGCCGCGCCAGTCGAGGCGCAGGACGAGCGACTCGTCGTTGGGGGCCTGCGGGGGTCCCGGTGCCGGCCCCATCACGGTGAGCACCGCGCGGCCCAGCCGAAGCCGCTGGCCGGCGGAGAGCACGCGCCGCGGCACCCGCGCGCGGGAGAGCGCCGCCACCGTCTCGACCGCGCCGCCCGCCGGGGCCCGGCCGCTCTCCCAGAGCTCGCCCACCGGGAAGCGCCCGAGCACCGCGGCCAGGCCCCCCGAGTGGTCCGCGTCCCAGTGGGACAGCGCGATGACGTCCAGGCGGCCGAGCGGCCGGTTCCAGAGGAACGGGGCGAGCACGCGCTCACCCACGTCGAGGCGCCCCGCCCCGCCCGGCCCACCGTCCACGAGCAGTCGCGGGCCGTCCGGCATCTCGACCAGGATGGCGTCGCCCTGGCCGACGTCCACGAAGGTCACCCGCAGCATGCGCTCCGTGGGCCGGAGCCAGGGCCAGGCCGACAGGATCGCGACCGTCAGCAGGAGCGCGCCCACGATCATGCGGCGTCGGCGCGACCCGGCGACCTCGGGCGCGAGCAGCACCGCGCCGTACCACGCGAGCGCCGCGGCGAGCGTGGGAGCCGGGAGGTACACCATCGCGGCGGGGAGCGAGGCGGCCAGGGCGACGAGGGCACGCAGCATCAAGAGGATCAGCCAGAGGCACTCGAAGAGGAGGGACCCGAGCGGGCCCGGGAGCAGCTCGGCCAGCAGCGCGACCATGCCGAGCGTGGTGGCCACCGCGGCGAGCGGCACCACCGCGAGGTTCGCGACGACGCCGATCAGCGAGAGCTGGTTGAAGTGGGCCACCATGAGCGGGGTCACCGCCGCCTGGGCCCCGAGGCTCACCGCGATCGCGGCGGCGAGCCAGGGCGGTGCCCCGCGCGCGGTCAGGCGCTGCGTCAGCCACGGCGCGAGATAGACGATGCCCGCGGTCGCCGCGAACGACAGCTGGAAGCCGGGCTCCCACAGGTCGCCGGGCCGCCAGAGGAGCAGCACGAGCGTGGCGAGCGCCAGCGCGTTGGGGAGCTGGGACTGCCGCTCGAGCAGGAGCGCGGCCAGCAGGAGCAGGCCCATCACGGTGGCGCGCAGCACCGAGGGCTGGCCGCCCACCACGAGCGCGAAGCCTATGAGGGCGGCCGCCGCGACCACCGCGACCGCCCGGCGGGGAATTCCGCAGATCGCGAGCACGCCGAACACCGCGCCGGCCAGGAGCGCCACGTTGAACCCCGACACCGCGAGGATGTGGTAGACGCCGGC
>DATFAJ010000049.1:0-5737 GCA_035254745.1 Candidatus Methylomirabilota bacterium
CCACGCCCTGGCTCTATCTCTCCGGGAACTACTCCAACAAGTTCTCCGTGACCGACGTGGGGGCGGTGGTGGGCGCGGCCGCGCGGGTGCGCGCCAAGCTGTTGCGAATCGCTGCGCATCGCCTGGAGATCGACGTGGCCGACCTCGAGCTGCGTGACGGCGCCGCGGTGGTGCGCGGCGCGCCCGACCGGCGGCTCGCCATCGCGGAGCTGGCCCGCACCGCCTACGCGGACGTGCTGGGCCTGCCGCCCGGGGAGGACCCCGGCCTGGAGGCGCACCACATCCACCAGAACCCGCTCGCCCGGCCGGTCGACGCGAGCCGCCGCGTGCGCTCGCAGCTCGTCTTCGCCAACGCGGCCCACTGCTGCCTCGTCGAGATCGATCCGCGCACCGGCGGGATCACGCTGCGGAAGTACGTGGTCGTCCACGACTGCGGGCGCGAGCTGAACCCGCTGATCGTCGAGGGCATGGTGCACGGCTCCACGGTGCACGGCATCGGCGCCGCGCTGCTCGAGGAGTTCCGCTACGACGAGACCGGCCAGCTCCTCACGTCGACCTTCATGGACTACCTCAAGCCCACCGCGGCCGACGTGCCCACCATCGAGGTCGACCGGCTCGAGCACCCGTCGCCGGTCACGCCGCTCGGCGCCAAGGGCGTGGGGGAGGGCGGCGCGATCCCGGGCCCGGCCGCGGTGGCCAACGCGGTCGAGGACGCGCTCGCGCACCTGGGGGTCGTGGTGCGCTCGCTGCCGATCACGCCGGAGCAGGTCTGGCGCTGGCTGCGCGCGGCGAAGCCGGCCGGGTCGACAGAGCCATGAGCACCGACGGCCGGTCGCTGCCGCGGCGCCGCTTTCTCGGCGCCCTCGGCGCTCTGGCGCTGGCCGCGCCCGCCCTCGCGGAAGCGCAGCCCGCGGGCCGTACCCCGCACGTCGCGGTGCTCGACCCGGGCAGTGCCACCGAGGCGCCCGCGGCGCAGCGAGTGCCGTTCGAGCGCGGGCTTCGCGAGCTCGGCTGGCTGCCCGGCGCGACGGTCGTGATCGAGTACGTGTACGGCGACGGGAGCGCCGGCCAGCTCGCCGCGGTGGTCGCCGACCTGGTGCAGCGGAGCATCGAGGTCATCGTGGCGCGCGGCCCGGTGGCCATCCGCGCCGCGCGGGCCGCGACCGCCACCGTCCCGATCGTGATGTCGGCCGCCGACGATCCGATCGCCGACGGCTTCGTCGCGACCCTCGCCCGCCCGGGCGGCAACGTGACCGGCATCGCCGACATCGTCTCGGACCTCGACCCCAAGCGCCTCGAGCTCCTCCAGGAGGCGCTCCCCGGCCTCGCGCGCGTCGCGGTGCTGACGAATCCGACGATGCGGCCGGGCCGCAACCGCGAGCTGATCGCGCGGCTCCTCGCCGCCGCGCGTGAGCGGCGCATCGAGCTGCAGATCTTCGAGGTCACCCGCACCGAGGAGATCGCGGCGACCTTCGCCGCCATCGGTCGGGCCCGGGCGGGCGCGCTGCTGGTGCGGGCCGACAGCCAGGTCCTCGAGCCCAACCGCTCCATGCTCGTCGTGATGGCGATCCGGCACCGGCTGCCCGCGATGTACCCGTGGCACTTCTATGCGGAGCTGGGCGGGCTCATGTCGTACGCCAGTAGCATCGCCGGCCTTCACCATCGCGCCGCGATGTACGTGGACCGCATCCTGAAGGGCGCGAGGCCGGCCGACCTGCCGGTGGAGCGCCCGACCAAGTTCGAGCTGATGATCAACCTGAAGACCGCCGCGCTGATGGGGCTCACCATCCCGCCGTCGCTGCTGGCCCGGGCCGACGAGGTCATCCAGTAGCGGGCTCCGGGGCCCGGCGCGCGCGGGGTCAGCCGCGAGGCATCAGGGTGATCGTGGTCTCGAGCGTCGCGCCCGGATCGATGACCTGCCGGCCGGTGTCCGCGCGCCCCGCGTGGGCGAGGTTGAACGCGTCGGTGACGTGGCTGACCGGCTCCGCGCAGAAGAAGGACCGGCCCGGAGGAGTGAAGATCACCAGGTAGTCGAGCGGCGGCCCGGCGGTCATGGTGAGGCTCGCCCCGCTCTCGGGCCACTCGATGGTCGCGCGGCGGCTCCAGCCCACGAAGCAGTTGTCGAGCGCCACCCCGTCCACCGCCACCCCGCGCGACGGGTCGGCGGGGGCCGTCGGCGCGGCCAGCGCGGTCGGCATCATCTCGTCGTCGGTCAGCCAGACCGCGCGAACCGCCGCGGTGATCGTCGTGCGCGGCGTGCGAGGGAAGTACGGGTGCCAGCCGAGCCCGGCCGGCATCGGGGCGTCGCCCTCGTTGGTGAGGCGCAGCGCCACCGTGAGGCTCGCGGGCGTGAGGGTGAAGTGCTGGGTCGCGCGGTACGGCCACGGCCACTCCGAGGCGGCATGGCGATACTCGAGCCGCGCCTCGGCCGGCCCCGCGTGGACGGAGCGCCAGGCCGATTGCCAGCCGTGGCCGTGAATGGCGTGGCGCTCCGGCGGCCGGTTCCGCGGCAGCGCGACGGCGCGGTCGCGAAAGGTGAAGCGGCCCTCGCGGATGCGGTTCGAGTAGGGCACGAGCGGGAAGGCGGAGGCGAGGTAGGGAAGACGGTCGCGCACCGCTTCCGTCGGCGTCGGGCGCAGCCACTCCCACGTCGCCCCGTCGCGCTCGAGCCAGTAGCGGGTGACCGCGCCCCCGACCGCCGGCGCGACCGTGAGACCGACGCCGTCCGCCCGCAGGGTGATCAGCTCCATCGCGCCATGTATTCTAGTCTCGCGCCGACACCCGGCGCGACACTCACCTCGATCGCGACTCACTCGCGTGGGCGCGGGAGGGCGCTCATGGTCCGCTACGCCTCGTATCCCAGCCTGGAAGATCGCGTCGTCTTCGTGACCGGCGGCGGCAGCGGCATCGGCGCCGCCGTCGTCGAGCACCTGTGCGCCCAGCGGGCCCGCGTCGCCTTCGTGGACATCCAGCGCGAGGCCTCCGAGGCGCTCGTCGCGCGCGTCGCCGCGCGCGGGCTCCCGGCGCCGACCTTCATCCCGTGCGACCTGCGGGACATCGCGGCCCTGCGCGCTGCGGTGGCCCGGGCCGAAGAACGGCTCGGGGCCGTCCGAGTCCTCGTCAACAACGCCGCGCACGACGAGCGCCACGCGATCGAGGCGGTGACCCCCGAGTACTGGGACGATCGCTTCGCGGTGAACCTGCGGCACCAGTTCTTCGCCGCGCAGGCCGTCGTGCCCGCGATGGCCGCCGCCGGGGGTGGGTCCATCATCAACTTCGGCTCGACGTCGTGGCTCGTGGGGCAGGGCGGCATGCCGGCCTACCTGAGCGCGAAGGCCGCCGTCGCCGGGCTCACCCGGGCCCTCGCGCGGGATCTCGGGCCCCGGGGCATTCGCGTCAACAGCATCGTCCCGGGCTGGATCATGACCGAGCGGCAGATCACGCTCTGGCTGACCCCCGCGGGCGAGGAGGAGCTGATGCGCCGGCAGTGCCTCAAGCGCAAGCTCGTGCCCGAGGACATCGCGCGGGTCGTCCTGTTCCTGGCCGCCGACGACAGCGACGCCTGCACGAACCAGAGCTACGTGGTCGACGGCGGATGGGTCTAGCGGCGGCCGGCCGTCGCGACCCGGCCCCACCCTGGGGTGCGCCCGCCTCACCCCCGCCGGCCTGGCCCGGCCAGAACCTGCCGGATTCGTTGAGGTCCACGCCTGGCATTCACGTTGCTCTGCATCCGGAGGGAGAGGGCGGCGCCTCCAGCGCCCTCCGGGGAGGATCGTGATCCATGGTGAAGCGAATCCTGATGCCGGTCGACCGTTCCCCTCGCGCCGATGCCGTGGCCGCCATCGTGGCCGACACGGCCCTCGGGGCCCACGCCAAGGTGCGCCTGCTCCACGTGGCCCCGGTGCCGTCGGCGGTGCAGGACACCGCGGGCCGCATCGTGGTCTACGCGGACCAGGAGCTGGCGAGCGTCAACAGCCGCGGGCTCGACTTCCTGCACGCGCTCGAGAGCCATTTCCCGGGCGTGGAGGTGGAGTGCGTGGTGCGCTTCGGCGACCCGGTGACGCAGATCCTGGAGGAGGCGGACACCTTCGGCGCCGACCTGGTCGTGGTGGGCACCGGCGGACGGAGCGGCATCGGTCGCACGCTCATGGGCAGCGTGGCCGAGAAGGTCTTCGACCGCGCCACGGTGCCGGTGATGCTCGTCCGGCCCCCCGCGGCGGCCTAGTCGCGCGCTCGCGCCGCCCGGCCCGGAGTCAGGGTCGCGGTCGTGCGCATGACCTGCTCGTAGTAGTCGAGGTGGCGGAGGCCGGCGGCGGCCTCTCGGTCGAGCAGCACCGTCACCTGCGGGTGTAGCTGCAGGGCGGAGGCGGTGACCGACGCGGTCACCGGGCCCTCGACCGCCCGCGCGACCGCCTCGCGCTTCGCGGCGCCCGTGCCCAGCAGGAGGATCTGCCGCGCCTCCAGGATCGTGCCGATGCCCATGGTGATCGCGCACTCGGGCACGCGCTCGCCCTCCCCGAAGCCGCGGCGCGCGTCCTCGATCGTGGCGCGGGTGAGCGTCTTGACCCGCGTCCGCGAGGCGAGGCTCGACGTCGGCTCGTTGAAGCCGACGTGGCCGTCGCGGCCGATGCCCAGCACCTGGAGATCGATGCCCCCCGCGCGCGCGATCATCCGCTCGTACTCCGCGCAGTAGCCCTCGACGTCGTCGGTCACCGTCCCGTCCGGGACGTGGATCCGCGCGGCCGGGATGTTCACGTGATCGAAGAACGCCTCGCGCATGAAGCGGTGGAAGCTCCGGGGATGCGACGGGCCGAGACCGAGGTACTCGTCCAGGTTGAAGGTGGTCACCCGGGAGAGGTCGAGCCCCTCCTCGCGATGGAGCCGGACCAGCTCGCGATACATCCCGAGCGGCGTGCTCCCCGCCGCGAGCCCCAGGGTGATCGCCGGCTTCTCGCGGACGCGATGGGCCACGATGCGCGCGGCCTCCCGGTCGAGCGCGGGAGCGTCGGCCGCCAGGACTACGAGCATCGGCCTCCCGCGGGCCCGGGCGCGGCGGTCACCGAGTCGAGCCGGCGCGGGTCAGGGTCGATAGAACGGCCGATCGCCCTTCACGGTCACGCGATGGCCGTGGCGGCGCTGCGGGAAGTAGTCCCACATCGCGTGGTGCTGGGCGCAGCGGTTGTCCCAGAACGCCACCGAGTTCACCCGCCAGCGGAAGCGGCACTGGAACTCGGGCGTCTCCACGTGCTGGTAGAGGAATCCGAGCACCGCGGCGCTCTCGCTCCGGCCGAGCTGGACGATCCGGGTGGTGAAGGTGCGGTTGACGAAGAGCGCCTTGCGGCCCGAGACCGGATGGGTGCGGATCACCGGGTGCTCGGCCTCCGGGAACTGCTTGCCCTCGTCCTTCACCCCGTACCGGCCGCGGTAGACGTGCTCACCGCGGTGGATGGCGGTCATGCCCTCCAGCAGGCGCTTCATCGGCTCGGAGAGCCCCTCGTAGGCCGCGTACATGCTGGCGAACAGGGTATCGCCCCCGACCGGCGGCAGCTCGTGCATATAGAGGATGCTGCCCATCGGCGGCTCGGGATCGCAGGAAACGTCGGAGTGCCAGTTCTCGCCCGCGACGTGCTTGGACTTCTCGTCGGCGTGGACCACCAGGATCTCGGGGTGCCCCTCCACCAGCCCGGGCGCGGCCGGATGCACGGCCAGCTCGCCGAAGAGACGACCGAAGGCCTTC
>DATFAJ010000050.1:0-2196 GCA_035254745.1 Candidatus Methylomirabilota bacterium
GGCCCGGTCCCGACCGGCTGGCTGTTCTGGGGCGACTCCCGCAGGGTGCCCGCGTCGGCGAACGACTGGAGCAGGTGCTTGGGCAGGATCGACGTCCCCCAGGTCTCGACCGCGCGCGCGTAGGGCTTGTCGTAGTGCACCCGCACCGTGTAGGGATCCGGCGCGTCCACGCTCTTCACGAGCAGGAAGCCCTCCTTGAAGGGCGCGGGGGTCTTCGGGTTGATCATGGCCTCGTAGGTGAAGACCACGTCGGCGGCGGTGAACGGGTAGCCGTCGTGCCACTTGATGTCGCGGCGCAGCGTGAAGGTGAGGTCGAGGCAGTCGCGGCTGTACGTCCACGACTGGGCCATGGCGGGAGCCAGGTTGAGGTCCCTGTCCGTCTTGATCAGCCCGTCGTAGATCAAGCCGCCCACCTCGTAGGAGGACTGATCGGACGTGAGGGTCGGGATCAGCCCCCCGATGTCGCCGATGGACGCCTCGATGAAGGTGTCGCCGTAGGCGGGCGGGCCGGCGGCCGCGTTCTCGTCCAAGCGGCTGTCGATGGGGCCGTTGCAGGCCGTCGCGAGACCGAGACCCCCGGCCCAGGCCAGCAGGGCGCGAACGCGTGCGCGACGGCTCCGCATCGCGACGCCGACTACTTCTGGGGCGCGGGCGGGGCGGGCGGCGTCGCCGGCGTCGTGGGGGCGGGCGTGGTCGGGCCCGCCGCGGGCATGATGCTCACCGCCCGGTTGTGCGCCATCATCGACAGGGCGAACGAGGTCGCCATGAAGAGGATCGCCACCACCGAGGTGGCCTTGCCGAGGACGGTGGGCGTGCCCATGGAGCCGAACACGGCCTGGCTGCCGCTGCCGCCGAACGCGGAGCCGATGTCGGCGCCCTTGCCGGCCTGCAGCAGCACCAGGCCGACGATGACCATGCACACGATGACGTGGACGATCACGACCAGGATGAACATGGGGGGCTCTACTCCTTCGAAGCGCCGCTCCGGGCGGCGGACTTCTTCGCGATGGTGATGAAGCCGGGCGCCTGGAGACTGGCCCCTCCCACCAGGACGCCGTCGATGTCCGGCTCCTGGGTGAGCGCCTGGGCGTTGTCGGGCTTGACGCTGCCGCCGTACAGGATCCGCATGGACTGGGCCAGCTCCTTGGACGCGACCTCCGAGACGAGACCGCGGAGGTAGCCGTGCACCTCGGCGGCCTGGGCGGGGGTCGCGTTGACTCCGGTGCCGATGGCCCACACCGGCTCGTACGCGAGCACGCACCGGGCGAGATCGTCCGCCGAGAGGCCCGCCCACCCGGCGCGGAGCTGTCCCTCCACCACCGTGAAGGTCAGACCCTGGCGCCGCTCCGCGTCCGTCTCCCCCACGCACAGCACCGGCCGCATCCCGTGGCGCAGGGCGGCCACGACCTTGCGGTTGATCTCCTCGTCGGTCTCCCGGAACACGTGCCGCCGCTCCGAGTGCCCGACCAGGACCCAGCGGCAGCCCAGCTCGGCGAGCATCGCGGGCGAGATCTCGCCGGTGAAGGCGCCCTGGGCCTCCCAGTGACAGTTCTGCGCGCCGAGCGCGACCGCGGCACCTTTCAGTACCTCGGCCACCACGGCCAGCGCGGTGAAGGGCGGGCACACCACGACCTCGACCCCGCGCGGCCGCTTGAGCCCGTCGCGGATCGACTGGGCGAGCTCGCGGGCCACGTCCTGCGTGCCGTGCATCTTCCAGTTGCCGACGACGAGCGGGGTGCGCATCAGGCCGCGTCGTCGAGGGCGGCCACGCCGGGCAGCACGCGACCTTCCAGGAACTCGAGGAACGCGCCGCCCGCGGTCGAGACGTAGCCGATCCGGTCCATCACACCCGCCTGCTGCACCGCCGCGATCGTGTCGCCGCCGCCGATGACCGAGAACGCGCCGGACTCCGCCACCGCGCGCGCCACCCCGAGGGTGCCGGCCGCGAAGGCGGGCTTCTCGAAGACGCCCATGGGCCCGTTCCAGACGATGGTCCGCGCGCCCCGGAGGGCGGTGGCGAACTGGGTGACGGTGGCCGGGCCGATGTCGAGGCCCATCAGGCCGTCCGGGATCTCCCGGATGCCGACGGTGCGGAGGTCGCTCGTCGCGTCGACGCCCGCGGCGGCCACCACGTCCACCGGCAGGCGGAGCGGGATCCCGCCCGCGCGGGCCCGTTCCACGATCGTGCGCGCCGCC
>DATFAJ010000051.1:0-31130 GCA_035254745.1 Candidatus Methylomirabilota bacterium
GGTCTGCTCGGCCGCAACGGCGCCGGCAAGTCGACGTCCATGAGCGTGACCGTCGGTCTGCTGCCGCCCCGGCACGGCACCATCGCGGTCTTCGGCCAGGCCGTGACCGGTCGCGCCCCCGAAGGCATCGCCGCGCAAGGCGTGGCGCTGGTGCCGCAGGGTCGCCGGATCTTCAAGAGCCTCACCGTACGCGAGAATCTCGCGGTGGCGGGTCGCAAGCCCCGGACCGGCGGATCGACTCGGTGGGCGCTGGACACGATCTACGAGCTCTTCCCGCGCATCGGCGAGCGTCGCCGGCAGATCGCCGGCTCGCTCTCGGGCGGCGAGCAGCAGATGCTCGCCATCGGCCGGGCGCTGATGTCCAATCCACGGGTGCTCTTGATGGACGAGCCCTCCGAGGGCCTGGCCCCTCTGATCGTCGCCGAGGTCATGGCGACCATCCGCCGGCTCAAGGGGCAGGGGCTGTCCATCGTGCTGGTCGAGCAGAACCCCAAGCTGGTGTTCCAGGTCGCGGACGACATCGTCATCCTCAACAGCGGCCGCGTGGTGGCCGAGGGAGCCGCGGCAGAGTTTCGGGATCGCGACGCGGAGCTCCACCAGCACCTCGGGATCTTCTGAGCACGGCCATGGCGACCGCGACCGAGCGTCTCGACGTGGGCGGCGTCGCCCTCGAGGTCCTGAGGCGCGGGGCGGGGCGGCCGCTGCTGGTCCTCCACGGCGAGGCGCCGCTCGATCCCGGCGCGCCGGTGATCGACCTGCTCGCGGCCCACGCCCAGGTGATCGCCCCGACCCACCCGGGCTTCGGCCACTCGACGCGCCCCGACGACTTCGACACCGTCTACGACCTGGTGCATCTCTACCTCGATCTGCTCGAGCAGCTACCGCCCGGGGGCGTGACGCTGATGGGGCTGTCGTTCGGCGGCTGGCTGGCCGCCGAGATCGCGGCCGCGCGCTCGCGTCGCGTGGAGCGGCTGATCCTGGTCGACGCGGTGGGCATCAAGGTCGGCGACCGCGAGACGGCGGACATCCTGGACCTGTTCAACACCGCGCCCGCGGAGGTGGAGCGACGACGCTGGCACGAGCCGGCCAAGTGGACGCCCGACCCCGACGCCATGTCCAACGAGGCCCTGGTGGCCCACGCGCGCAACCGCGAGGCCCTCTGCCTCTACGCGTGGCACCCGTACATGTACAACCCCCGGCTCGCCCGGTGGCTCGGCCGCATCGCGGTGCCGACGCTCGTGCTGTGGGGCACGAGCGACCGCATCGTGACCCCGGCCTACGGGCGCGCGTACGCCGCGCGCATCCCGGGCGCCCGCTTCGAGATCATCGAGGCCGCCGGGCACCACCCCGAGATCGAGCAGCCCGGCACGCTCGCGGAGCGCGTGCGCGCGTTCCTGCCGTCGTGACCCCGGAGGCGCCATGCAAGCCTGGTACCTGAACGAGAACCCGTACCCCTTCGTGCCCCCGCACGTGCTCGACGCGGCGGACTCGGTCCGCGGCAGCCTGCCGAACAAGTACTGCGACCCCAAGATCGCGGCGGACCTGTTCCAGGAGGCGCTCGACGAATACCTGCTCTGCGACGACATCGGGATCAACGTGGTGTCGAACGAGCACCACGCGGGCATCAACTGCCTGCTCGGCGCGAGCCCGCTCATCCTCGGCATCCTGGCGCGCCAGACCCGCAACGTGCGCATCCTGAGCCTCGGGACCCTGATCACGGTGCGGACCGACCCGGTGCGCGTCGCCGAGGAGTACGCGACCGCCGACGTGATCTCGCGCGGCCGGCTCGAGATCGGCTTCGTGAAGTCGGGCGGCAGCGAGATGGCCTCCGGCAACGCGAACCCGATCGGGATCGTCGACCGGTTCTGGGAGGCGATCGACCTGGTGCTGAAGGCGCTGTCGCACCGCGACGGCCCGTTCAGCTGGGAGGGCAAGCACTTCACCCACCGCCACGTGAACATCTGGCCGGGCCCCTGGCAGCAGCCGCACCCGCCGCTCTGGGCCGCGACCGGCGACCCCGCGACCTCGGCCGAGCTCGGCCGGCGGGGCATCGTCAACGTGATGGTGTTCCGCACCGCGGAGGAGACCGTGCGGGCGTGGGGCGCGTACCGCAAGGCCCGCGCGGAGGCGGGCCTGCCCGCGCCGGGTCCCGACCGGTTCGGCCATACCGCGTTCGTCTACACCGGCGACACCGACGAGGAGGGCGTGCGCGTGGGGAGCAAGCTGCTGTGGTTTCTCAACACCGGGCTGCGCTCCGCGCCGCAGTACGGCAAGTTCCTGCCCGGCGCGGTCCCCGCCGAGCTCGCCCCTGCGCTCTACGCCACGAGGCCGCGGCCCGGGGTGCCCGCCGCCGCGCGGCCCGCCGCCGGCCTGATCGGCATCACCGCGGAGCAGGCGATGGCCAAGGGGCTCATGTTCGCGGGCGACCCGGACAGCGTCTACCGGCAGATCTGCGAGTACCGCGAGCGGGTCGGGCCGTTCGAGCACCTCGTGCTGGCGAGCCGCTCGGGCTTCATGACGCACGGGGAGGCGACGAAGGGACTGCGGCTCTTCGCGAAGGAAGTGCTGCCCCGCCTCCGCGAGCTCTAGGCGCTCACCGGGCGGCCAGCGGCGGCGAGTCCGCCCGCGCGTAGCTCTTGGTGAGGATCTCCCAGAGGTGGCCGTCCGCGTCCTGCCAGTAGAGATTCTTCCCGCCGAGCCGGCGGTTGATCTGCATGTCGGTCTCCCCGAGCGGGGAGCTGCGGTAGGGAAGTCGCGCGGCCCGGATGCGGCCGAGGATGGCGTCGAACTCGGCGTCGCTCACGCGGAAGCAGTAGTGGTGGTGCTCGAACTCCTTCCGGTCCGCGAAGTCGAGGGTCAGCGCCTCGTTGACGTAGACCGGGGTGAAGGGGCCCTGCGAGGCCTGCCAGGGCACGTCGAGCAGCGCGGCGAGCGACCTCGCCGCCGCGACCGGGTCGCGGGATGGAACGATGAGATGGTCGAGCTGGATGGCCATCGCGCACCTCCAGAGGCTCTGCATGATGCGCCGCCCGCCGCCGTCGCGTCAAGCCGCGGCCGCGACCCGCACCCGCGCCTTGACAGGGCCGCGCCCGCCGAGCAGTATCTGCGTCTCGTGGGGAGGGAAGACATGTCGTTCATCGCGTCGAATGGGCTCACCGAGGAGGGCACCGCCCGGACCATCCAGGTCGGGGGGCAAGTCGGGGGTGAGGCCGGGGGCATGACGGTCCACTACCACGACGTGGGCGAGGGCGAGCCGGTGCTGTTCCTGCACTCCTACGGCCCCGGCACCACCGCCTGGATCACGTTCCACAAGACGATCGGCGCGCTCTCGCGGCACTACCGCTGCATCCTCATGGACCTGCCGAACTTCAGCAAGACCGGCCCCGTCGTCTACCACGAGGGGGTGCACGCGCTCCAGGCGCGCACCGCGGTCGCCCTGCTGGACGCCCTCGGCATCGAGCGGGCCCACTGGGTCGGCAGCTCGCAGGGCGGGCAATCGTCGATGGTGGCCGCCATCACGTATCCCGCACGGGTGCGCAAGTTCGTGATGGGCGGGTCGCACATCGGCACCGGCGGCGATCGCTACCTGATGGCCAATCGCCCGTCGGAAGGCAGCCGGGCCACCCGCCAGGCGCTGGACGACCCGAGCCGCGAGAACATCCGGCGCTACCTGCGGGTGCACATCGACGACGAGAGCCTGGTGACCGACGAGCTGGTCGACTACATCCACCGGGCGCACACCTGGTCGCCCGAGTTCATGGAGGCGCGGCGGCGGTCGGTGAGCGTGCCGCACGACTACACGCCGGACCTGGCCTCCATCCAGGCGCCGGTGCTGCTGATCCACGGGCGCTACGACCGCATGGTGGCCTTCGAGGTCAGCATCGCGATCCTGAACCACATCGCGGACTCGCGCCTGGTGCTGCTCAACAACTGCGGGCACTGGCCGCCGTTCGAGAAGCCGGCCGAGTGGGCCGCCCAGGTCCTGGCGTTCCTGCGGGGCTACTGAGGGGCGCGTGTCACCGGGCCGGCTGCTCTTCACCGCGGCCTACCTGCTCGTCTGGCCGGCCCTGATGCTGCTCCTGGCCGGCGACTGGGCCTGGCCGGAGGGCTGGATCTTCGGCGGCTGGTTCGTGGCCGTCGGCGCGAGCACGGTGCTCTGGCTGTACCGGAAGGACCCGGGGCTGCTCGCCGAGCGCTACCGCATGCCCGGCACCGGCGGCCAGAGCCGCCGCGACCGGATCATCGTGTATCTGCTGACGGTCGGCTTCGTCGCCTGGATCGTGCTGATGCCCCTCGACGCCCAGCGCTTCCACTGGACGCCGCGACTGCCGCTCGCGGTCGAGCTGGCCGGCGACGCGCTGCTCGCGCTCTCGTGGCTGCTCCTGTTCCGCTCGTTCGCCGACAACACCTTCGGCTCGGCCCTGGTGCGCGTGCAGACCGAGCGCGGGCACCGCGTGATCTCGACCGGGGTGTACGGCTGGGTGCGCCATCCGATGTACCTCGGCGCGACCCTCATGTTCGTGGGCGGCTCGCTCGTCACCGGGGCGGCGTCGGCGCTCGCGGTGGGCCTCGCGCTGTCGGTGCTCCTGGCGGTGCGTAGCCTCGACGAGGAGGCGCTGCTCTCGCGCGAGCTCGCCGGCTACGACGAGTACCGCCGGCGCGTGCGCTACCGCCTCATCCCCTTCGTGTGGTGAGCGACTACAGGAACACGCTGAGGTTCTTGTCGAGCAGGACGTTGGCGTCGAGCACGATCGTGCGGCGGGCGATCTTCCACTCGCCGTTCACCCGGCGCAGCACATCCTCGCGGCAGCCCGACAGGAGCTGGTGGTCCGTCTCGAGGTGCGAGCGGTAGACCAGGAACGCGGTCCGGGCCTGCACTTCCCCCCGGGCGAGGGGCGTCACCTCGAGGTTGCCGACCAGGTGACGGGTGCGCGACGGGGGATCCTCGGCCCAGGCCATGCCGGTGTCGAGCCGGGCCACCCGCATCTCCAGGTAGCGCTTGTCCTCCTCGAGGATGGCCAGGTCGCCGAGCGGCGTCAGCTCGCGATGCGCCTCCCGGCGGGGCACGTTCTTGCGGCGGGGCATGAAGTAGAGGACGTCGTCGGTGAAGAGGTCGAGCCACTCGGTGAGCTTGCGCTCGTCGAGGAGCCAGGCCTCGCGGATGTAGAACGGCATGAGCTCGAGCCAGAGGGCCTGCGGCGGCGAGAGCGTCGGGGGCCGGCCGGCAGGCCGCGCCGCGGGGCGAGCCCGGCGGGGCGTGCGCTTCTTCTTCACCGCGTCGCGCCCCGCTAGCCCCGCATCGTCGCGGTGCCGTCGAAGCGGGCCTTGATCGGATCCAGCGGGATGTCGGCCCAGCTCTCCGCGTTCATGAACTCTTCCCAGCGCTGGTAGAAGAGACGCTGGTTGTTCTCCGAGATGTACCGCTCGGAGACCAGGCCGGGGTAGTCCGGATGGGGCCCCGCGTGCCCCAGGCCCATCGACAGGTCCTGGGGGTAGCGGCGCCCGTGGCGGCTCGCGCTCGCCGCCGTCACCTGGCGCCAGTTGTCGACGTCGTCCTGCTCGAACATGCCGGCGGCGCCGTTGTTGGCCTGGCTCCCGACGCGGACCACGCGCTTGATGGCCTCGGGGGCGTCCCGGTCCACCAGCACGAAGTGCCAGAACTCGGTCTGCAGCGGGCCGCGGGGCAGGGCCAGGCGGAGGCCGAGGATGCCGTTCGGGAAGATGCTGTGGTTGCCGAGCTGCACCCGCCGCGCCCGGAGCTTGCCGAGGCGCCGCTCGACCTCGGGCATCGTCGCGTCGTGGTAGTCCTGGAACAGCTGGAAGGTCTCGCTCGACACGCCGTGCACGTAGCGGGGGACGTTGTCGTCCGCGTCGCGGAAGGTGATCGAGTGGCCGTTGACGAAGGCGTGCTTGTTGGGGCTCTCGAACTGGTCCTTGTGCGAGAGCCGCGGGCGGCCGAGGTACTTGCTCTGGACGCGGGCGCTCGAGAGATGGCTGGTGGGCACGTGGTAGTTGTCCGAGCAGTTGTCCACCATGACCTTCCAGTTCACCGGCTCGAGCCACTTCATCGGGCCCAGGGCCTGCATGCCGCCGTCGCGCCGGTTGAACACGGTGTCGAGGTACCAGCGCGCGTCGCCCAGGTAGGCCTCGAGGCCGGGGGCGTCCTTGGCCCAGGTGGCGAAGACGATCCCGGCGTAGGTCTCCACCCGGGCCTCGATCAGGCCGAGCGAGTCGCGGTCGAGCGCGTCGTAGTAGGCCTCCGACTTGCCCGGGACGTGATCCAGCGCGCCGTCGTTGCGGTAGGTCCAGCCGTGGTAGGTGCACATGAACCGGTTGGCGTTGCCGTCGTCGCAGCGCACCACCCGGTTGCCCCGGTGCCGGCACATGTTGAGCAGGGCGTGCAGCCGGCCCCCGCCGTCCCGGGTCAGGATGACCGGGTCCTCGCCCATGTAGGTGTGGAAGAAGTCGTCGGGCGCGGGCAGCAGGCTCTCGTGCCCGATCATCAGCCAGGCGCGCCCGAAGATCTTCTCCATCTCGTCGTCGTAGACCGAGCGGTCGCTGAAGATGCGGCGGTCGATCTTGCCGGTGGCGGGGTCGATGACGGCGTACTTCTGGCTGGCGCCCATGCCGCGCTCCTCCTTGTCGCGCTCATTATAGGCCATCGGCCGACCCGCGGCGGATCTTCACCGGGGTTTCGCCGTGCTATCATCCGCGACAGGACCACACTCGCGCTGGAGGCCGCCCTCATGACCGCATCGCCGCCCGTCTCGTTCAGCCACTTCGGCATCTACGTGACCGACCTCGCGCGGATGGAGGACTTCTACACCCGCGTCCTCGGCCTGCTCGTGAGCGACCGCGGGCAGGTGCCGGGCGGGTCGAGCCTGGTCTTCCTCTCCCGCGACCCGGACGAGCACCACCAGATCGTGCTGGCCACCGGCCGCCCGCCCGGCGTCGAGTTCAACGTGGTGAACCAGATGTCGTTCAAGGTGCCGGGCCTCCCCGACCTCAAGGCCATGCACGCGCGGGCCCGCGAGGAGGGCATCAAGCAGTTCCGCGTCGTCACCCACGGCAACGCGTGGTCGATCTACTTCGCCGACCCGGAGGGCAACCGCCTCGAGGTCTTCGTGGACACGCCCTGGCACACCCCGCAGCCGGTGGTCGAGCCGTTCGACATCGAGGCACCGATCGAGACCATCGAGCGGGAGACCGAGGCGCTCTGCCGCAACCGCCCCGGCTTCATGTCCCGCGCCGAGTGGCGGGCGGCGCAGGTGACGCGGATGGCCGCGGCCCGCTAGCCCGGCCGCGATCGCCTCCGGAGCGCGACGGCGGTGAGCTTCCGCGTCATCGGCAAGGGCACCCCGAAGCGCGACGGGGCCGAGAAGGTCACCGGCCACACCCAGTTCCTGCACGACCTCACGCTGCCGCGCCTCGCCCACGGCGCCATCCTCCGCACCCGCTACCCGCACGCGCGCGTGCGACGCATCGACACCCGCGCGGCCGAGGCGCTGCCCGGAGTGCTCGCGGTGATCACCGCCGACCGCGTGGAGCAGCATCCGTTCGGCTTCGCCAAGGACCACCGGGCGCTCAAGGGCGGCGCGGCCGACGGAGGCAAGGTGCGCTGCATCCGCGACGAGATCGCGGCGGTGGCCGCGCTCACCGAGGAGATCGCGCAGGAGGCGGTGCGGCTCATCCGGGTGGACTACGAGGAGCTGCCCGCGGTGTTCGACCCCGCCGCCGCCCTCCGGCCCGGCGCCCCGCTCGTCCACGAGGAGCGGGGCAGCAACCTGGTCAACCTGCGCTACCAGTTCGCGCACGGCGACGTGGAGTCGGCCTTCGCGCGCGCCGACGTGGTGGTCGAGGGCGAGTACCGGCTCAACTACGTCACCACCGCGTGCATGGGCACGATGGCAGCGGTCGCGTCCTGGGGCGCGCCGGAGAGCCCCGACGCCTCGCTGACCATGTGGAGCACGACGCAGGTGCCGTTCCTCTACCAGCGCGACCTGGCCGAGGCCCTCGGCATCACCGGCGACCGGGTGCGGGTGATCCAGCCGCCGGTGGGGGGCAACTTCGGCCGCGGGCTCGACCTCTACCCGATCGACATCATCGCCGCGCTGCTGGCCCGCCGCGCGGGCCGGCCGGTGAAGATCGCCTTCGAGCGCATCGAGGAGTTCATCGCGAGCCCGACCCGCGAGCCCTGCGTGATCCACCTCCGGACCGCGGCGGACCGCGACGGCCGCCTGCTCGCCCGCGACGCGCGGGTGGTGATCGACAACGGCGCCTACGTCTCGTGGGGCTCGACCACGCCCTACGTGATGCTGTCCACCACCGCCGGGCTCTACCGCGTCCCCGCGGTGCGCTTCGACACGAGCATCGTCTACACCAACAATCCATACTCGGGTTCCATGCGTGGCTACGGCAACCTCGAGAGCACGTTCGCGATCGAGGCCCAGATGGACGACCTGGCCGAGCGCCTGGGGCTCGACCGGGTCGAGATCCGCCGGCGCAACGCGACCCGGTCGGGCGACGTCAACCCGCAGGGCAACGTCATCACCTCCTGCGCCATGACCGAGTGCCTCGACGCGGTCGAGCGCGAGATGAGCGGGGCCGCCCGCGAGGCCCCGCGGCCCGGCTGGCGGCGCGGGGTCGGCTACGCGGCCATGTTCCACGTGGGCGGGGGCGCGCGGGTCTACCGCTCGGACGGCTGCGGCGCGATCCTGAAGCTCGACGACTTCGGCCGGGTCTCGCTGCTCACCGGGGCCAGCGAGATCGGCCAGGGCTCCGAGACCGTGCTGGCCATGATCGTGGCCGAGGAGCTCGGCGTGCCCCTCGGGCGAATCGACGTGGTCAACAGCGACACCACGATCAAGCCCTGGGACGTGGGCGTGCACGCGAGCCGCACCACGTTCATCGCCGGCAACGCGGCGCTGATGGCCGCGCGCGGGCTCAAGGCCAAGCTGCTCGCCCTGGCCGCTGGGGTGATGGACGAGCGCCCCGACGACCTCGAGCTGGCCGACGGCCGCGTCCGGGTCAAGGGGCATCCAGAGCGCGGCATGGAGTACGACCGCGTGGTGCGGGCCGGCCACTTCCGCGAGGGCGGGCGCACCCTGGTGGCGGAGGCCTTCTACGACCCGCCCAACGAGATGCTGTCGAAGGACCTGCGCGGCAACGTCTCGGCCACGTACGGCTTCGCGGCCCAGGCCGCGCTGGTGGAGGTGAGCCTGGCCACCGGCCAGGTGCGGGTGCTGAAGGTGGCCTCGGCCCACGACGTGGGCCGCGCGCTCAACCCGCTGGCCGCCGAGGGGCAGATCCACGGCGGCATCCACATGGGGCTTGGCTACGCGCTCTCGGAGGAGCTGCGGATCGCGGAGGGGCGCGTGCTGAACCCGCAGTTCATGGAGTACGCGCTGCTCACCGCGGCCGACATGCCCGAGATCGTGATCCACCTGATCGAGACGGTGGACGAGGCGGGGCCCTTCGGGGCCAAGGGCCTGGGCGAGTCCGGCGTGATCCCGGTGGCCGCCGCGGTGGCCAACGCGGTGAAGGACGCGGTGGGCGTGCGGCTCACCGAGCTGCCGATGACGCCCGAGCGCGTGTTCCGCGCCCTCGCGGCGCGACCGGCGTGATGGACGCGCCGATGTGGGACGCCCCGGCCGAGTCCCGGCCGCGCGAGGTGCTGGACCGGCAGACGGTCGAGGGGATGCGCCGGACGCTCGGCCGCGCCCTGACCAACGCGGCCTGGCGGCGGCGCCTCGGGGACGCGACGCCCGGTGACATCCGCACGCCCGCCGACTGGGCGCGGCTGCCGTTCCTCACCAAGGACGACCTGCGCGATGCCTATCCCTTCGGTCTGACCTGCGCCGAGCCCGAGGCCGTCCTGCGCGTCCACATGTCCTCGGGCACCACCGGCAACCCGGTGCTGAACCCCTACACCCGGGCCGACGTGGAGCAGTGGGCTGGGGTGATGGCCCGCTGCTACGTGGCCGCGGGCGTGGGGGCGCGGGACGTGGTCCAGATCACGCCGTCGTTCGGCCTGTTCACCGGTGGCTTCGGCTTCCACTACGGCGCGGAGCGGATCGGGGCGATGGTGGTGCCGGCCGGCGCGGGCCGGACGTCGCTGCAGCTGCAGCTCATGCGCGATCTGGGCGCCACCGTGCTGGCCGGCATCTCGACCTACCCGCTGCGCATCCTCGAGGTCGCGCGCGAGGAGCGGTTCGACCTGGGCTCGCTCCGCCTCCGGGTGGCCATCCTCGGCTCCGAGATGTGGACCGACGACCTGCGCCGGCTCATCGAGCGCGAGCTCGGCCTCACCACGTTCGACATCATCGGGATGACCGAGACCGGCGGCCCCGGTCTCGGCATCGACTGCGCGGCCCGCGCCGGCATCCACGTCTGGGAGGACCACTACTTCTGCGAGGTGGTGGACCCGGCGACGGGCGCCCCGCGGCCCGACGGCGAGCCGGGCGAGCTGGTGGTGAGCACGCTCACGCGCGAGGGGCTCCCGCTGATCCGCTACCGCACCCACGATCTCACCCGGGTGCTGAGCCGCGCGCCCTGCGCCTGCGGTCGCACCCACCTGCGGCTGGACCGCCTGCAGGGGCGCACCGACGACATGGTGATCTTCCGCGGGGTGAACTTCTATCCGCGCCAGATCGAAGCGCTGCTGCTCAAGCAGCCCGACGCGGGCCACGAGTACCAGATCGTGCTCGACCGCGCGCCCGGCGGGAGCGACCGGCTGGCGCTGCTCGTCGAGGCCCGCGAGGGCTTCGCGGAGACCGGCCTGCCGCGGCTCCGCAGCGAGCTGCGGCAGTTCCTGAACCTGAGCCCCGAGATCACCCTCCTGAAGGAAGGCGAGCTGCCTCGGGCGCCGGGGAAGGCGGTGCGGGTGGTGGACCGGCGGTAGCGTCAGTAGCCCATGCAGCGGTTGAATTCCTCGTCATACGCGTACCGCGGTCCGAGAGACAGTCCGCGCATCCGGCGCCGGCACTCCTCGCGCCGGGCATCGTAGTCCGGCACTGGCTGCACCACCGGTCGCATCCCCAGCGCCTCCTCCTCCCGCTCGGGCCCGCGGAACGCGCCGGGCTGGGGCGCGGCGAGCTGGGTGCGGCGCCAGCCCCGCGTCATCATGCAGTAGCGGTAGAGCGTCGTCGGCTCGACGGGAGACTTCATGGCCCGGACCTCGGTCAGGCAGGCCTGCGAGTCGGCGTCGAAGGCGGAGATGTCTCGTCCCGGCTGTGTCCAGTAGTAGCGGCCGCAGGCCACCGTGGCGAGGAGCACGAGGACGAGGAAGAGCCCGCGCTTCATGGGTGCGGCGGCAGCAGGTCCAGCAGCCGCGAGGGTCCGAGCGGCATGCGCGTCACGTGACCGCCCCGGAGCCCGACCGCGTCCTCGATCGCCGAGGCCAGCACCGCGGGCACCGGCAGCGTGCCCGACTCGCCCACGCCCTTGAGCCCGAGCGGGTTGAGCGGCGAGAGCGTCTCGAGGTGGTCGATCGCCATGGTCGGCACGTCGGTCGCGGTCGGCAGGAGATAGTCCATGTAGCTGCCGGCCAGGAGCTGGCCCGCCTCGTCGTAGGCGACCTCCTCGAGCAGCGCGCTGCCGATGCCGAGCGCCACCGCGCCCTGGAGCTGGCCCTCGACTATCAACGGGTTGATCAAGCGGCCCGAGTCGTGGCTGATCCAGTAGCCCAGGATGCGCACCGCGGCCGAGAGGGGATCGAGCTCGACCAGCGCCACGTGGGCGCCGGAGGAGTAGGTCATGTCGGCGGGCTGGAAGACGCGCGTGCTCTCGAGGCCGGGCTCGACGCCGAGCGCGGCCGTCGCGGCGCCGGCCAGGCGCGCCAGCTCGGCGAGGGTCACGCGGCGCTCCGGGCGCCGCCGGTCGGCGAAGGTCGGGCCGGCCTGCTCGAGGTCGCTCTCGTCGATCCCGAGGGCGCGCGCGGCCAGGGCCCGCGCCTTCACGCGCACGTCGCGCGCGGCGAGGGCCATCGCGTTGCCGCCGACCACCGCGGCGCGGCTCGCGAACGAGCCCGTGCCGTGCTCGACGCCCGCGGTGTCGCCGGTGACGACGGTCACGTCCGCGGGGGTGACGCCGAGCTCGTCGGCCGCGACCTGGGCCAGCGTCGTCTCGAGCCCCTGGCCCTGGGTGGACACGCCGCTCCACGCGGAGATGCGCCCGGCCGCGTCGACCCGCACGCGCGCGCTCTCGAAGGGGCCGACGCCGGTCAGCTCCACGTAGCAGGCGACGCCCACGCCGAGCAGGCGGCCCGCGGCCCGCGCGGCGGCGGCCTCGGCCGCGCGCGCGTCGTACCGCGCGCTCTCGAGCGCCCGGCGCAGCACCGAGGGCAGGTCGCCGCTGTCCAGCACCACGTGGCCGCTGCCGCGGTAGTTCGGCAGCCCGGTGTCCCACGGCATGTCCTCGGCGCGGACCAGGTTGGCCAGGCGGACCTGGGCGCGATCGCGGCCGGTCTCGCGCGCCACCAGGTCCAGCACCCGCTCGATCACGAAGACGGCCTGCGGCTGCCCGGCGCCGCGATACGGGGTGACCGGCACGCGGTGGGTGTAGCGGCTCTCGAAGCTCGACTCGACCGCGGGGATGCGGTACGGCCCGGTCAGCATCGACGCGGTGAGCAGCGGCACCACCAGGCCGCGCGGCGTGTAGGCCCCGGTGTCGTGGACGAAGCGGTCGCGCAGGGCCAGGAGGCGGCCCGCGTCGTCGAAGCCGACCGTCACGTCGTGCTCCTGCTCGCGCTCCTGGGTTGCGGCCAGCATGTGCTCGAGGCGGTCCTCGATCCAGCGCACCGGTCGTGCCAGGCGGCGAGCGAGGAACGGGATCAGGACGTCCTCGGGATAGACGATGAGCTTGGCGCCGAAGCCGCCGCCCACGTCGGGGGCAATCACGCGCACCTGGTGCGGGGCCAGGTCGAGCAGGTCGGCGACGAACTGGCGGATCTGGTGCGGCACCTGGGAGGAGGCCCACACCGTGAGCTGGTCGAGCGCCGGGTTCCAGTCCGCCACGAGCCCGCGCGTCTCCATCGGCTGGCCTCCGCCGCGCCCGATGCGCAGCCGAACTGAAATCACTCGGGGGGCCGCGCGGAGCGCGGCCGCGGTGTCGCCGCGGGTGAGCGTCACGCGCCCGGCCAGGTTGTCGGGGATGTCGTCGTGGACCGCGGGTGCGCCCGGGGTGAGCGTCTGGGCCGACGGCAGCACCTCGTAGTCGACCTCGAGCAGGTCGCGCGCGTCCTCCGCCGCGTAGCGGCTGTCGGCCACCACCGCGGCGACGGCCTCCCCCACGAAGCGCACGCGGTCGCCCGCGAGCGGGGCGAAGTTGTGCCCGCGCAGCTCGGGGTGCGGCGGCACCATGGGGAACGAGCGTGCGGCGCCACCGAGCTCGGCGAAGGTCACCACGTCCACGACGCCGGGGTGCGCGCGCGCCCGGTCCGCGTCCACGCGGCGGATGCGCGCGTGGGCGTGCGGGCTCCGCAGCAGCACGACGTGGAGCATGCCGGGCAGCGCGAGATCGCCCACGTAGCGCCCGCGCCCGGTGAGCAGGCGCGGGTCCTCCTTGCGGAGATGCCGGTCGCCGACGAACTTCACGCCGACGGGGCCGCCGCGCGCCCGGCCGCCGCCGCGTCCAGCGCGGCCTGCACGATGTGCTGGTAACCCGTGCACCGGCAGAGGTTGCCGGAGAGCGCCTCGCGGATCTCGGTCTCCGACGGAGACGGGTGCAGCCGCAGGTAGGCGACCAGCGTCATCAGGATGCCGGGCGTGCAGAAGCCGCACTGGAGCGCGTGGCGGCTCCGGAAGGCCTCCTGCAGCGGGTGCAGGCCGGGGCCGGCGCCGGCGAGGCCCTCGACGGTGTCCACCCGGCAGCCGTCCACCTGCACCGCGAAGACGAGGCAGGAGCGCGTGGGCTCGCCGTCCACCAGGACGGTGCACGCTCCGCACGCGCCGTGCTCGCAGCCGAGGTGGGTGCCGGTGAGGCCCCACTCCTCGCGGAGCAGGTCGGCCAGGAGCAGGCGGGGGATCACGCGGGCCCGGCGCTCGGCGCCGTTCACGATCGCGGTGACGTCGTGCCGGGCGGAGCCGGGCCCGGCCGTCACGCCGCCTCCGCCCGCGCGGCCGCCTGCTGGAGCGCGCGCGCGGCCAGCCCCGCCGCGACGCGCCGCCGGTACTCCGCCGTCGCGTGCAGGTCGGCGCGCGCGTCGATCTCGGCGGCGCCGGCCCGCCCCGCCTCGGCGAGGCGCGCCGCCGACGGCCGCTCGCCGATCAGCGCGGCGGCGGCGCGCACCGGGTGCGGGCCGTCGCCCGCGCCGAAGATCACGAGCCGGGCGTGCCGGCAGACGCCGCCCGCGTCGAGCGCGAGCGCCGCGCACGCCCCCACCAGCGCGAAGTCCCCGTGCCGGCGCGCCACCTCGGCGAAGCCGTGCCCCGCGCGCACGGCCGGCATTCCCGGCACCTCGATCCCGGCGAGGAGCTCGTCCGGCTCGAGCGCGGTCGACAGGAGGCCGAGGAAGAAGTCCCGGGCGGAGCAGGCCCGCTGCGCCCGGGCGCTCCGCAGGTGGAACACCGCGTCGAGCGCGATCATGCAGGCGGGCAGCTCGGCGGCGGGATCGGCGTGGGCGAGGCTGCCCCCGATGGTGCCGCGCGCCCGCGTCTGGAGGTGCCCGATGAGCGGGGCGGCCTCGGCGAGCAGCGGGGCGGCGGCGGCGACGCGCCCGTCGCGCTCGAGGGCGTGCTGGCGGACGAGCGCGCCCAGGTGGAGCCGCCCCGCGTCCGCCCGCACCGTGCCGAGCGCGGCCACCCGGTTCAGGTCGATCACCACCGCGGGACGCACCAGGCGCATGTTCATCATCGGCACCAGGCTCTGGCCTCCGGCCAGGAGCTTGGCCTCGTCGCCGTGGCGCCCGAGGAGGTCGAGGGCCTCCTCCACCGTCCGCGGCGCGAAGTACTCGAATGGAGCGGGCCGCACGCGTCTTCGGCTAGACCTTCCCGAGCTTCGGGTGGTCGAACATCGGCAGCTTCACGCCCCACGGCGCCATCCGCGCGCGGATCTTGGCGATGAACTGGGGCACGATGCGCATCTCGTCCTCGGGGGTGGTGCCGCCGAGGCCGGCCTCGCAGGCCACGCGGTCGGCGTCGATCTCGATCGGCGTCGCGCTGCCGCCCTCGACGGCCAGCCACAGGTTGCGGTAGCCGTTGAACTCCACGCTCTGGATCATCTGGGTCACCGCGCGCTCGATGTTCCGCACCGTCTCCGGCGTGAAGGTGGGCGCCCAGGCGTCCAGGCACTGCCAGCCGAATGCGATGTGGCGCACCTCGTCGCGCAGGATCAGCTCCATGAGCCGCCGCACCGCGGGGTTCGTGGCCTTGTGCACGGTGGCCTTGAAGGCGTCGATCAGGATCTCCTCCGCGGCGCACACCAGGCTCGCGAAGATGCCCTCGAGCGAGGTGTCGGGGTCGAAGGCCATGCGGCGCACCCCGTGGGTGCCGACCGCGGTCACCGTCGGCGGGTTCTGCGGCTGCGGGAAGTAGCCGCCCAGGCGCTCCGCCATCAGCCAGGACGCCTCGGCGTGGCGCCCTTCCTCCTGCGTGCGCATGGTGAAGAAGAAGCGCAGGTCCGGCAGCCGATTCTCGAGGCAGAAGCGCAGGAGCAGGGCCGGGCTCTCCGAGATCGCGCCGTACTCGCCCCAGGTCCGGCGGCTCCAGTGCAGCCGCGCGGCCATGATCTGCGCCTCGGGGTAGCGCTCCGGGTGCAGCTCCTCCCACGGGATATCCGTCTCCGGGTCCCACTCGAGGGTCTTGGCGCGCTGCCACAGCTCCCACACGTCGGGCATGGCGGGGGCGAGCTCGAGCGGGTAGCGGGTCTCGGCGAGGTAGGCGCTCATGACGGAACCCTCCTGGACGCGGCGGTCGGGCGGCGCGTCATGCGCGGCCGAGCTCCGGATGGTCGACGGGAGCCAGCGCGACGTCCCACGCGGCGAGACGCTCGCGGACCTGGGCGAGGGTGGCGCGGACCACCGCCTTCTCCTGCGCGACGGTGGAGGCGCCGAGCCCGTGCTCCGCGGTGAGGGCCTCCGCGGCGAGCAGCGGCTCGCGGGCTCCCGCGGGCAAGAGCCAGGTGTTGCGGTAGCCGGCGAGGATCACGCGCTCCAGCATATCGCGAACCGCCAGGCCGACGGCGGCGCGTCCGGCGGCGTCGAGGCGCGGCAGCCGGTCGCCGAGCAGGGTCCACGCGAACAGCACGTGGCGCTGCTTGTCGCCGGCCACGAGCCGCAGGATCTGGCGCGCGGTCTCGTCGCGGCTGTGCCGGAGATGGCTCAGGCACAGATCGAGGTCGAGCTGATCGTCCAGGCAGCCGAGCGCGGCCACCACCGCCTCCACCGACACGTCGGGGTCGAGGGCCATCTGGGCGAAGGGCTGGTTGCTCGCGCGCGCGACCGCCTCGGCGGGAGTGGGCTCGTAGCCGCCCAGGTGCCGGGCGAAGAGGAAGCACGCCTCGAGGTGCTTGGCCTCCTCCGCGGGGCGGAAGGACAGGAAGAGCTTGGCGTCCATGCCGGCCGCTCCGGACTCGAGGCAGAAGCGGATCAGCAGCGCGGTGTTCTCGCCGAGGCCGGGGTAGGTGCCCCACGCCCGGCGGCTCCACACCAGCCGCGCCGCCTCGCGCACCGCGGGCGGGTACGCCCCGGGGTCGAAGCGGCGCCACGCCACGTCGGTCTCGGGATTCCAGCGGAGCCCCTTGGCCTGGTGGTACAGCTCGCGCAGGACCGGGCTCTCGGTCGCGAAGCGCAGCGGGAACCGCCGCTCCAGGAAGCGCTTCTCCTGCGCCTGGTAGCCCCGCAACAGCCGATCGCTCGTCTCGGACATGCCGTCGATGCCTTTCCGCGCCGCTCGCCCCGGCGCGAGGATAGAGGGGACACGGTGACGTGTCAAACGGCACCACCCCTTGACGCGGCGGCACTTTCGGCAGATTCTCGGGCGCGGCTCGCGTGGTCGGCCCACATCGGAGAACCCGGCGGAGGAGGGGCGGATGGCCTTGAGAATCCTGAGCGGCTTGCTGTTCATCAACGGCGGCCCGAAGGGCGGAACCGCGGTGATCACGTTCAATCCGTTCGCGCTCGCGACGGCTCCGTCCACCGTGAGCCTCAACAAGGCCCGGATCATCGGGGCCGACGGCGCGTTCAGGCAAAGGCCGGCCTCGATCGTCGCGGCGCGGCAGTTCGCCATCCTCGACGTGGACGCCACCTACCGGCTCCGCATCAACGACACGGTGACGACGACGTCCATCACCATCTCGTGGGCCGGGACGGGGCCGAGCTTCCACGAGGAGATTCCGTTCATGGTCGTGGGCGAGGTGCCCGACCCGCAGCCCATCCCGGGGCCGGGCCGACCACCGCGTCGCCCCCGGAAGGCGCCGAGGAGAAGGGCGGCCCGTGGAAGGAAGTCGCGGCGCTGACCATGGACCTGCGCGATCCCGACGCTCTGATCTCGACCGAGGGCCTGGCCGCGCGGCTCGGCCAGCCCGGGCTGCGCGTCTACGACTGCACGACCTATCTCGAGCCGCCCGATCCCGGCTCGGACGATCCCTACAAGGTGGTCGCGGGCCGGAAGACCTTCGTCGCGGCCCACGTCCCGGGGGCCGACTTCCTCGATCTGCAGGGCGAGCTCTCCGCGCTCGACACGCGGCTCAAGTTCACGATGCCGTCGGCCGAGCACCTGGCGCGCGCCTTCGGCCGGCACGGGCTCGGCGACGGGGCCCGCGTCGTGCTCTACAGCATCGGCAGCATGATGTGGGCCACGCGGGTCTGGTGGATGCTCCGCGCGCTCGGCTTCGACGGCGCGGCGGTGCTGGACGGCGGCTTCGACCGGTGGCAGGCCGAGGGCCGGGCGGTCGAGAGCGGCGAGCCGAAGGGCTATCCGCCCGCGACGTTCACGCCGCGGCCGCGCCCGGGGCGCTTCGTCGACCGGACCGCGGTCAAGGCCGCGATCGGCGACCCGCAAACCGTCACCGTGAACGCGCTCGGGCCGCAGTTCCACAAGGGGCTCGAGCCGTCACGCTACGGCCGGCCCGGCCGCGTGCCGGGCTCGGTCAACGTGCCGGCGGCGAGCCTGGTCGATCCGGCGACCAAGTGCTTCGTCTCGCCCGCGGACGCCATGGCCAGGTTCGCCGCGGCCGGCGTCGCGCGGGACCGGCGGGTGATCGCCTACTGCGGGGGCGGCATCTCCGCGACCATCGACCTGTTCCTGCTGCACCAGCTGGGCTTCGACGACCTCACGCTGTACGACGGCTCGATGGGGGAGTGGGCGAAGGACCCGAGCCTGCCGATCGAGACCGGGTAGGCTCGCTCCCGGCCGCGGTCGACGGCCTCCGGGCCTACGGCTGGGCGCGGTAGCGCTTGAGCGCGTCCGGGTCGACCGTCGCGCCGAGGCCCGGCTGATCCCCGAGCCGGATCGCGCCCGCGTCGAGCCGCACCGGCTCGACGACGACGTCGCCGGCCATCTTCAGCGGCCCCACCGCCTCGCAGCCGTCGACGATCGCGTCGGTGACCGAGGCCACCGCGGCTTCCGCCAGCGTCGAGAGGGTCAGGCCGAAGCCGTGCCCGATCACGACGCGCAGGCCGGCGGCGGCGGCCAGCTCCACCATGGCCAGCGTGCGGAGCAGGCCGCCCTGTTTCATGACCTTCACCTTGACCAGGTCCGCCGCCTCGCGGCGGATGATCTCGATCAGCGAGGCGGGCCCGGTCACGCTCTCGTCCGCCATCAGGGGGATGCCGATGCCGCGACGGATCTCGGCCAGCCCGGCGATGTCGTCGCGCGAGATGGGCTGCTCGACCAGCGTCAGGTCGTAGGGCTCGAGGCGCCGGATGAACGCCACCGCCTCCGCCGGCCGCAGGCTCTCGTTGAAATCGACCCGCAGCGCCATCCGCGTGCCGACCGCCTCCCGCACCGCGGCCACCCGCGCGATGCCCTCGGGCCCGGCGCCCGAGACCTTGATCTTGGCCGAGCGGAAGCCGCGCCCGAGCCACGCGGTCGCCTCCCGCGCGGCCTGCGCGGGCGGCACGGTCCCGATCCAGGCGTTGAACGCGACCTCGTCCTTCACCCGGCCGCCCAGCAGCGAGTGGACGGCCACGCCGAGGGCGCGCGCCTTCAGGTCGACGAGGGCCATCTCCACCGCCGCGATCGCCTCGTAGCGCGCCTCCGCCTCGCGATCCATGACCGCCAGGGCCCGGCGCACGTTGAACGGGTCGGCCCCGGTGAGCGCCGGGCCGGCCCGCCGGACGGTGTCGTGCACCTCGGCGGCCGACATGGCCGAGTAGCCCGGAGTGGGATCCACGTTGCCCCAGCCCTCGAGGCCGGCGTCGCTCGTGACGCGCACCAGCACGCTGCGCTGGACCCGGGCGACGCCGTGCACGCCGTGGACCGGCTCGCGCAGCGGCACGTCGAGGAGGATCGGCTCGATATCGACGATGCGCATGCCGGAGAGGATCTGCCCGCGGCGGCGCGGCGTCAAGGGGCCATGCTATCCTCCGCGTCAATGAAGCTCGGCACGTCCGTGCGCTTCCTGTTCCCGACGTCGCCGGCCACCCACGAGCGGTTTCGCGGCCTGGTGGCGTCGATGCCGAAGGGCGCGTTCATCGAGCGGCCGATGGGCGCCTACACGCCCGAGGAGCAGGCGCGCAACCTGATGGAGGTCGCCGCCGCGGCCCGCGCGGCCGGGCTGGACGGCCTCCTGACCGGCGACAGCCACGGCGCCAACCCGGGCTACGCGGCGACGTTCTCGCCGCTGCCCACCGTCGCCCGCCTGATGAGCGTGACCGGCGACATGCCGATCGGGGTGGTCCTGCTCGCGCCGTTCTACCACCCGGTCCTGCTCGCCGAGCAGATCGGCACGCTCGCCGCGTTCGCGGGCGGGCCGCTGATCGTGACCTTCGTCCTGGGCGGCCGCCCGCCGCAGTTCCAGGCCTTCGGCATGGAGGAGAAGAGCCGGGTGGGCCGCCTCGAGGAGGTGGTGACGATCACGCGCGCGCTGCTCGCCGGCGAGCGCGTGACCCAGCGCGGCCGCTACTTCACGCTGGAGGGCGCCACGATCAGCCCGCTGCCCCGGGTCCCGGTGGAGATCTGGCTCGGCGGCACGGTGGCCGCGTCGGCCGAGCGCGCCGCGCGGCTGGGCGACGCCTGGCTCACCGGCCAGAACGCGACGGACGACGAGCTCCGGCGCCAGCTCGACCTCTACCGTGCGGCGGCGGCGCGGGCCGGGCGGCCGGCGCGCCCGGTCCTGCGCCGCGACATCTACGTCGGCGAGTCCGACGAGGAGGCGCGCGCCGTGGTCGGCGCCATCCTCGCCGAGGGCTATCGCGGCACCGGCCTCGACCAGCTGCTGGTGGGCGGCGCGGCCACCGTCGTCGAGGGCCTGCGCCGATACCGGGCGATGGGCTTCGACTTCGTGATGGTGCGGCACATCGTGGGCGACCACCGGCTCATGCTGCGCTCGTTCGAGCGCATCGGCCGCGAGGTGATGCCGCGGATCCGGGATCTGTGAGGAGGGGCACGGGCGTGGCGGTCGCGGGCTGCTGGCGGGTGGCGCTCCTGGTGGCGATCATCATGATCGCCGCGGCGGACGAGCAGCCCTACGTCATCTGGAGGAGCTCGGCCGTCAACGGCTTCACGTGGGAGCCGGCGAGCCGCGCGTACGACTCGAGGGCCGCGTGCGAGGACGCCATGCAGTCGCGGAAGCGCTGGGTGGCGCGCACCCTCGGCCTCATGCGGCGGCTCGGCGCCGACGACACCCTGCAGCACACGGTCGGCGACCGGATCTACGAGTGCCGCCCGACGCTCACCGGCCCGGGGCCCGACCCGCTCAGGAGCGGCGCGCCGCAGTCACCCTGACGGGGTGAGGCGCCTGCCGGGGCGCGCGCGCTCGACGAGCTCGCGCGCTTCCGGGGCCATGTAGACCGCGTCGCTCTCCAGGTCGCCGAGGGCCCGCGCGAGGGCGCGGAGGCGATCCACCAGGGGCGCGCGCTGGTCGATCAGCACGAGGTGCGCGCCCCGCACGAGGCAGAGCCCGCCGCCCATCGCGGCCGGCGTCTCGAAGGGCTCCGTCCGGACCTCGACCCCGAGCCGCCCCGCGGCCTGGACCAGCTCGTCGAGGAGCTGCTGGGCGTCCATCAGGCTGAAGGTACCCGACTCACGGGCTCGTGCTGCGGTAGAAGTACCCGGGGAATCGCCGGACCGCCGCGACGTCGACGTCGGCGTAGAGGATGCCCTCGTCCTCCCCCAGGCTCTGGATGAAGCCCGCCGCCGAGTTGGTGCCGCCGGCCTTCGTCCGGAACCAAGCGGCCAGCTCGGGCAGCGACGCGATGGGCGGGGGCACGCACACCGTGCTGTAGCCGCCCGCGCGGGGGAACCGCTCCACCAGGCGGCCGTCGGCGTCGCGGAGCCGGAGCGCGCACGCCGCGATGTCGACGCCGATCACCGGCTTGCCGTAGTGCATGTGGCGGCCGATGACGGTGGCGGGATAGGCCTCGCCGAGGGCGAACCACCACGACGGGTTGAAGACGATGTCCACCTCCTGCTCGACGAGGGACTCGATGCCCTCGGAGAAGAAGGCGAAGTCGGCGCAGATCACGATGCCGAGCCGCCCGATGTCGGTCTCGATCACGCGGTAGCCCTTGCCGGCCACCACCCCGTTGTCGATCTCGTTCTGCGTCGGGAAGCACTTCGGCTGGCGGCCGAGGATGCCGCCGTCGGGCCCGATCACGGTCGCGGTGTTGTGCCAGCTCGCCCGGGTGCCCTCGATCAGGCCGGCCACCACGAAGACGCCGAGGCGCCGCGCCGCCGCGCGGAGCTCGGCCTCGCCCACGCGGGGGTAGAGCTCGGGGAAGCAGACGCAGGCCGCGCCGCCCCGGGCCGCGGCCTCGAGCAGGTCGACCGCGTGGGCCACGTCGCCCGCGTTCCACATGTCCTCGAAGAGCTCCGACACCGGCCGCGCCTGGACGGCCGCGATCCGCACGGTTGGTCTCATGGGTTCCTTCCTCCCGCGCCCGCCCGGCGCGGATCCAGGAGATCGCGCTGGGCGTCCCCGAGCAGGTTGAAGCCGAGCACCGCGAGCATGATGGCGAGCCCCGGGGCCAGCACCAGCCACGGGGCGATGGTCATGTACTGGCGGCCGCGGCTCAGCATGCTGCCCCAGCTGGGCGCGGGCGGCTGGGTGCCGAGGCCGAGGAAGCTGAGCGCCGCCTCGACCAGGATCACGATCGAGAGGCTCAGGCTCGTCTGGACCGCGAGGGTGGGCGTGATGTTGGGCAGCAGGTGCGCCCCGAGGATGCGCGCGTGGGAGGCCCCGAGCGCGCGGGCGGCCTGGACGAAGTCCTGCGGCTTGAGCGCGAGGGTCGCGCTCCGGGTGAGCATCGCGAACTGGGGGAGCGTCAGCACCGCGATCGTGAGCACGAGATTGACCGTGCTGGGGCCGAGGGCCGCGACCAGCGCGATGGCGAGGAGGATCGGGGGAAAGGCGAAGAGCACGTCGAAGACCCGCATGGCGAGCAGGTCCGGCGCGCCGCCCCAGTAGCCGAGGCCCACCCCCACGGTGGTCCCGGCCAGCACCGCCAGCGCCACCGACGGGATCGCGACCCCGAGCGACACGCGGCTGCCGTAGAGGACGCGGCTCAGGATGTCGCGGCCCACCTCGTCCGTGCCGAGCCAGAAGCGGAGGTCCGGCGGCCGGATCTCCGCGCCCGGGAAGATCGTGGTGGGCCCGTACGGGGCGAGCCACGGGGCGGCCAGCGCCGCCACCAGCAGGACGGCGACGATGAGGCCGCCCGCCAGGAACGATCCGCTCCGCAGCGCCCGGGGCACCCGCGGCGGGGCCGGCGTGTCGCTGGGCTCGCCGCTCACGTGTACAGGATCCGGCGGTCGATCAGGCGGTACACGAGATCGAGCGCCAGGTTGACGAGCACCGCGGCGGAGGTCAGCAGCAGGACCGCGCCCTGGATCATCGTGTAGTCCCGCTGGTAGATCGCGTTGACGACCACGCGCCCCATGCCCGGCAGCGCGAAGACCTCCTCGATGATGACCGCGCCGCCGATGAGGTAGACGAACTGGGTGCCGGCCATGGCCACCACCGGGATCAGGGCGTTGCGGAGCGCGTGCTTGTAGACGACCGCGCGGTCGGCCACGCCCTTGGCGCGCGCGGTGCGGACGAAGTCCTGGCCGAGCACCTCGAGCATGCTGCCGCGCGTGAAGCGCGCGATGATCGCCGAGATGGCGAGGCCGAGCGAGGCCGCCGCGGGCAGCATGGCTCCCACGCTCCGGGCCGGGCTCTCGGTGAACGGCACGTGGCCCAGGGTGGGCATCCACGGTGCGTAGCGCGCGCCTCCGATGATCACCACCGTGCCGATGAAGAACGCGGGCGCCGAGATGAAGAGCAGCGAGAACACGCGGGTGGACGCGTCGAGGACGCGCCCGGCCCGGGTGGCCGCGAGGACCCCGAGCGGGATGCCGACCGCGACCGCGATGGACATCGCCATCAGCGCGAGCTGGAGGGTCACCGGGTAGCTCCGGGCCAGCTCGTCGCGCACCGAGAAGCCGGTGACCAGGGAGTGGCCGAGGTCGCCCCGCAGCACGTCGCGGAGCCACAGGACGTACTGCACCGCGAGCGGCCGGTCCAGGTGGAGCGCGTGGATCAGGGCCTGCCGCGTCTGCTCGTTCTGGCTCGCGGTGATCCCGAGCAGGATGGTCACGAGGTCGCCCGGGATCAGGTGGATGAGCAGGAAGGTGAGCGCGGACACCCCGAGCAGCGTCGGGATCAGCAGGAGCAGCCGCTTGGCGACGTAGGCGGTCATCCGCTCCCCGGCGCCCGGACGCGCCCGCGCGTCAGCCGAGCCACGTCTGCTTGAAGAACTGCCGGCTGCGGCTGCCCGGCTGCGCGCCGGGAATGGAGACGTAGCCCTTGACCGTGTCGCGGAGCGCCTCGGTCGCGCCGGAGGCGTAGGGGAAGATCAGGTACGCCTGGTCCGCCATGTGCTGCTGCAGCTCGCGGTAGATGGCGATCCGCCGGTCGCGGTCGAGGGTCGTACGGCCCTGCTCGAGGAGCTGGTCGACCTTGGCGTCCTTGAACTTGCCCAGGTTGATGGCCGACCCGCTGTGGAAGATGTCGTAGACGTGGGCGTCGGGGTCGGGCTGCCACACCAGCGGGATCATGCTCATGCCGTCGTACTCGGTGCGGACGAAGTTCTTGATCGCCGCGCCCCACTCGACCTGCTTGAGGGTGACGCGGATGCCGGCTCCCGCGAGCTGCTCCTTCATGACCTCGCCGGTGCGCACGGTCTGGGGGAAGCGGGGCGACACCTCGAGGGTGGTGTCGAGGCCGCCCGCGAAGCCGGCCTCGGCGAGGAGGCGCTTGGCCAGGGCCGCGTCGTGGACGTAGTACGGCAGGCCCTTCTCGTCGCCGCTGTAGCCGAAGGGCGCGTCGCACGGCGGGATCTTGGTGGTGATGGCCCCGTGGCCCCGCAGGACGCTCGCGATGATCTCGCCCCGGCTGATGCCCACGCTGACCGCCCGTCGGACGCGCACGTCGGTGAACGGCGCCTTCGTCTGGTTGAAGGCCATGCCGTGCTGGGCGCAGTAGCCGTCCGGCTCGCGGAGCATGACGCCGGCCGCGCCCTGGAGCTGGCGGTCGATGAGCGGGTCGACGGACCAGAGGTAGTGGACGGTACCCGCGCGCAGGGCGGCGAGGCGCGCCGCCTCGTCCGGGATGATCCGGTACTCGAGCCCGTCGAGGTAGGGGAGCCCCGACTCGTAGTAGCTCGGGTTCCGCTTGAGCACGACGGTGTTGTCGGGGACGAACCGCTCCAGCACGAAGGGCCCGGTCCCGGAGGCGACCTTCTGGAGGTCCCCGTTCTTCTCCACGATGTCGCGCGGCACGATGGCCCCGTAGTGGGGCGTGGCGAGGTACGAGAAGAAGGGGGCGAACGGCCGCTTGATGACGAAGCGCACGGTGGCCTTGTCGGGCGCCTCGACGCGGTCGATGATCGACCAGTTGGAGCGCCAGGGCGACGCGGTCTTCTCGTCGAGCATCCGCTCGAACGAGTACTTCACGTCGTCGGCCGCCAGCTCGCGCCCGTGGTGCCACACCACGCCCTTCCGGAGCTTGAACACGAACGTGGTGTCGCTGACCACCTGCCAGGACTCCGCGAGGTCGCCCACGATGTTCATCTTCGGGTCGCGGCGCAGCAGGGTCGAGTACACGTGCTCCGCGATCATCCAGCTGTGGGCCGCCGCCGACTTCTGGGGGTCGAGGCCGGGCGGGCTCACGTCCGCCGCGACGACCAGCGTGCCGCCGCGCTTCGGAGCCTGGGCCGCGGCGGGCCGGACGGTAGGCGCCGCGAGCCCCAGCAGCGCGAGGGCTCCCGCCCCGAGGAAGGTGCGGCGGGTGTGGTCGAGCGGAAGCGGGATCGAATCGATCGGATCCTGGGTGCGGTCGGTCATGCCGCCCTCCGGTCTCTCGGGTGTCGGTGAGCTGCCGAGCGCCATACTCGCCCGCGAGGGCGGAGGCGTCAAGGGTTGACTGCCCGGCGCGCCTCGGGAATAATCGCGCCACCCCGTACCCCGAGAGGACCCGTGATCATGACCATGCTCCGAGCGACCGTGCTGATGTGCCTGCTCTCCGTCGGCCTCGCGTGGCCGGCCTTCGCCGACGAGCTGGTGGTGGCGACCTTCGGCGGGACCTTCGTCGACAACTCGAAGAAGTGCCACGCCGCCGCCTTCGAGAAGGCGACCGGGTCCACCGTGAAGTACGTGCTCGGCAGCTCGGTGCAGACCGCGGCCAAGCTGCGCGCGGCCGGGGCCCGGGCCGAGTTCGACGTCGCGTACATGGACAGCCAGATCGTCAAGCAGGCGAAGGCGGAAGGGCTGCTCCAGCCGCTCGAGCCCGCGAAGATCGAGCACTGGAACGACCTCTACGAGGCCTCGAAGGACAAGGACGCCTACTGGGTCTCGATGATGTTCGCCGGCACCATCATCACCTACAACACGAATCTGGTGAAGACCCCGCCCACCTCGTGGGCCGACCTCTGGAAGCCGGAATGGAAGGGCAAGCTCGCCATCCCGGACATCTCGGGCACCTCGGGCCAGCAGTTCCTGATGGCGGCGGCGCGCCTCAACGGCGGGTCGGTCGAGAACATCGAGCCCGGCTTCGAGGCGATCAAGAAGCTCAAGCCCAACATCCAGATGATGTACACGCAGCCGGACCAGATCATCCCGCTCTTCGAGCGCGGGGACATCTCGCTGGCGGTGTGGTACACGGACCGGACCGGCGCGGCCGCGCTCAAGGGCGTGCCGGTGGCCGCGGCCTACCCGAGCGAGGGCGCGATCGGGATCGTGCCCACCGTCTCGGTGCCCAAGGGCAGCCCGAAGCGGGAGCTCGCGCAGAAGTACATCTCGGTGCTCCTCTCGCCCGAGGGCCAGCTCTGCTTCGGGCAGTCCCAGTTCGCCGGGCCCACCAACCGGAAGGTCCAGCTCCCGGCCGACCTGGCGAAGCTCGTGCCCTACGGCCCGCTCGTCCAGCGCATGTTCTTCCCCGACACGGATCTGGTGGCGAAGAAGTTCCCGGAGTGGTCGGAGCGCTGGGGGCGCGAGATCGCGCGTTGACCCGGATCCCGCGCGGCGCGCGTCCCCGGCGGTGAGCGGCGCCGCGCCGGCGCTCAGCGTGCGCCGGCTCCGCAAGGCGTTCGGCGCCGTCCTCGCGGTCGACGAGGTGTCGCTCGACGCCGCGCCCGGCGAGTTCCTCTCCCTCCTGGGCCCCTCGGGCTGCGGCAAGAGCACGCTGCTCCGCATGGTGGCCGGGCTCGTGGAGCCCGACGGCGGGCAGGTGGTGCTGGCGGGCGAGGACATCACGCGGGTGGCGGTCCATCGGCGCAACCTCGGGCTCGTGTTCCAGTCGTACGCGCTCTTCCCGCACATGACCGTGCTCGACAACGTCGCCTTCGGCCTCCGGCGCCGCGGGGTGGGGGAGGCGGAGGTGGGCGCGCGCGTCGGGCGCATGCTGGAGCTGGTGCGCCTCGGCCCGCTCGGGGCCCGGTACCCGCGCGAGCTCTCCGGCGGGCAGCAGCAGCGCGTGGCCCTGGCGCGGGCGCTCGTGACCGAGCCCCGGGTGCTGCTCCTCGACGAGCCACTCTCGAACCTGGACGCGCTCCTGCGCGACGAGATGCGCGTGGAGCTCAAGCGCCTGCAGGAGCGCCTCGGCACCACGATGATCTTCGTGACCCACGACCAGGCGGAGGCCCTCATCCTGTCCGACCGGGTGGTGGTCATGGAGCACGGGCGGGTGGAGCAGATCGGCCGGCCGGAGGAGGTCTATCGGCGGCCGGCCACGCCGTTCGTCGCCCGGTTCCTGGGGCGCGCGAACTTCCTGACCGGCACCGTCGCGGGGAGCGAGGCGGACCGCACCGTCGTCGCGCTCGATGGGGGCGCGCTCTCGATCGTGGCGGGCCCGCGCCCGGGTCTCGTCGCGGGGCAGGCGGTGCACGCGGTGATTCGCCAGGAGAGCATCCGCCTCGAGTCCCCGGGCGATGGCGCCGGCCCCGCCGGCCCCAACCGGTTCGCGGCGACCGTCGTCTTCCACGCCTTCGCGGGGCAGGCGCACCACTACGTCGTCCAGCTCGGGGACGGACGCGAGCTGGCGGTGGCCGCTCCCGGCGCCGCCGCGCCGCTCGCGCGCGGGGCCCGGACGCTCGCCGGCTGGCGACCCGAGGACGTGACCCTGCTGCCCGGCGGCGAGCCGGGCCCGGGAGCCCCGCGGTGAGATCCCGGTCCGGCGGGTGGCTGCTGGCGCCCGCGCTCCTGCTCCTGCTGGTCGCCTTCGTGGTCCCGGTGGGGATGATGGTGCCGATGAGCTTCCGGCCGTACGTCCCGCTGGTGGGCATCACCGACGGCTTCACGGTGCGCTACTACACGAAGCTCCTGACCGACTCCTACTACCTCGAGATCATCGGCCGGACCCTCGCCCTCGGCTTCACGGTGACGCTCGCCACCCTGGTCATCGGCTACCCGGTGGCTCTCTTCCTGGCGCGCACCCCGTCGCGCTGGCGGAGCTGGCTGACCATCCTGGTCGTGTTCCCGCTCATGCTGAACCTGGTGGTGCGCACCTTCGGCTGGATCGCCCTGCTCGCCCAGAACGGGCTCGTGAACCAGGCCCTGCGCGCGCTCGGAGTCGTGGACGCGCCGGTGAAGCTGCTCTTCAACTTCGCCGGGCTCCTGATCGCGATGACCCACATCTTCCTGCCGTTCATGGTGCTGGTGCTGATCGGGGCCATCCAGAACATCCCGCGCGACGTCGAGGACGCCGCGCGCGTGCTGGGCGCCTCCTGGGCCGGCACGTTCTGCCGCGTCACGCTGCCGCTCTCGGCGCCCGGGATCCTCTCGGGCTCGATCCTGGTCTTCGTGCTCACGATCAGCGCGCTGGTGACCCCGCGCCTGCTCGGCGGGCCCACCTACCAGGTGATGGCCACGCTCATCTACGACGAGTTCCTCCAGCGCCTGAACTGGCCGGCGGGCTCGGCGCAGGCGCTGCTGCTCACCCTGATGGTGCTGGCCCTGGTCTACCTCTCGGGGCGCCTGGCCCGGCGCACCGGAGCGCGCGCGTGACCGCGGCCCGGGTGCGCGGGTGGCTCCTGCGGGCGTGGGTCGCCCTGGCCTTCGCCTTCCTGATGCTCCCGGTGGTCGTGGTCGCGCTCGCGTCGCTGAGCCGCACGTCGTACCTGACCGTGCCGCCGCGCGGCCTGACCCTGCACTGGTTCACCCAGGTGCTCGGCGACGCCGAGTACGTGCAGGCCATCGGGTTCAGCGTGCTCCTCGCGCTGGTCGCCACCGCCGGCGCGGTCGGGGCCGGGGTGGCCGCGTCCTTCGCGCTGATCCGGCGGCGGGTGCCCGGCGGGGCCCTCGTCTCGGCGCTGCTGAACGCGCCGCTGGTCTTCCCCGCGGTGGTGGTGGGAGTGGCCCTGCTCCAGTTCTATGCGATGGTCCACCTGAACGGCTCGTTCGTCGGGCTGGCCCTGGCGCACATGGTGATCACCGCGCCCTACGTGGTGCGGGCGGTGACCGCGAGCCTGCAGGGGATCGACCCGGAGCTGGAGCACGCCGCGCGGGTGCTGGGGGCGAGCGGGCCGGTCGCGTTCTTCACCGTCACGCTGCCCCTGATCCGCCCCGGCGTGGCGGCGGGGGCGCTCTTCGCCTTCATCGTGTCGTTCGACAACGTGCCGGTGTCGATCTTCCTGCTGGGCGCGGGCCAGATGACGCTGCCGGTGAAGATCTTCACCGCGATCGAGTACGGGGTGGACCCGTCCATCGCCGCCATCTCCACCATGCTGATCGTGCTCACCGGCGCCGGCCTCGCGGTGGCCGAGCGCTGGATCGGCTTCCACCGCTTCGTCTGATCCGAGTCAGGAGGGATCGCGATGCCCACTCTCGTCGAAGGACGGCTCGCCGGACGGATCGCGCTCGTGACCGGGGCCGCCAACGGCATCGGTCGCGCCAGCGCGCTGCGCCTGGCCCGGGAAGGCGCGGACCTCGCCCTGGTCGACCGCGAGGGCGACCCGCTGCACGCGGTGGCCCGCGAGGCGGAGGCGGCCGGCCGGCAGGTGCTGACGATCACGACGGACTGGACCGACACCCACGCGGTGCACCAGGCCTTCGGGACCATCCGGCAGCGGTTCGGGCGGATCGACATCCTGTTCAACAACGTGGGCCAGAGCGCCCGCGAGCGCGCGAGCGAGTTCTACCTCTCGGCCGAGGAGACGTGGCGCTTCGTCATCGAGGTCTCGCTGCTCGCCACCATGCGGGCCACCCGGCTCGCGGTCGAGGAGATGCGGGCCCGCCGGAGCGGCCGCATCGTCAACATGTCGACCGAGTCCGCGTTCTACGGCGACACCGGGTTCGTGGACTACGCGGCGGCCAAGATGGGGGTGGTCGGCTTCACCCGCTCGCTCGCGCGCGAGCTGGCCCCGTTCCACGTCAACGTCAACGCGGTGTGCCCGGGCGCGATCCGCACCCGCGCCCACGACCGGCTGCCGAAGGACGTGATCGACAAGGTGCGGAACAGCGTGCCGATGGGCTACGTGGCCGAGCCCGAGGACGTGGCCGGCGTGGTGGCGTTCCTGGCCAGCGACGACGCGCGCTACATCACCGGGCAGTCGATCCTGATCGACGGCGGCCGGTGGATGATCTGACGTCAACTCGGGGAGGAGCGACGATGGCGGGACGGCTCGCGGGCAAGGTCGCGGTGATCACTGGCGGCGGCAGCGGCATCGGGTGCGCGTGCGCGCTCCGGTTCGCGCAGGAAGGGGCGAAGGTGTGCGTGGCGGACCGGGATCAGGCCGCGGCCAAGGACACCGCCCGGCGTGTGGAGGCGGAGGGCCAGCGGGCGCTGGCGCTCCGGATCGACACGACCGACGAGGCGGCCAACGATGCCATGGTGGCGGCCTGCGTGGAGGCGTTCGGGGCGGTGGACGTGCTGGTGGCCGCCGCGGGCGTGGCGAGCGTGCGCCCGGACGCGGCGTCCGCGAAGCCGTACAGCATGCTCGACATCCCGACCGCGTCGTTCCGTGCGGTGATCGACGTGAACCTCTACGGCGTGCTGTTCTCGAACCGCGCGGTGGCACGCTGGATGGTCGCCAACCGGCGCGGCGGCAGCCTCGTCAACCTCGGCTCGATCATGTCGAAGATGCCCTCGCCCGGCGGCGCCTACAGCGTGAGCAAGGCCGGGGTCTGGATGGCGACGAAGTGCCTGGCCCAGGAGCTGGCCCGCCACGGCATCCGGGTCAACGCGATCGGGCCCGGCTTCATCGAGACGCCCATGACCGCGCCGCTGCGCGGTGACGCGGAGCGGAGCCGCTGGGCCATGAGCCTCACGCCGATGGGGCGCTACGGCACCCCGGACGAGGTCGCGTCCACCGCGCTCTTCCTCGCCTCGGACGAGTCGGCCTTCTTCACCGGCGAGATCCTCCACCCCTCCGGCGGCGTCTTCGTCGGCTAGCCCCTCACCCTGCCCTCTCCCCACGGGGGAGAGGGTGACCTCGCTCCCCCTCTCCCCTCAGGGGAGAGGGCAGGGTGAGGAGGGGTGAGGGGGCCCGTCAGTGAAAC